>JAGGZB010000102.1 GCA_021162225.1 Candidatus Bathyarchaeota archaeon
AATGCTTCCAGAATCCTATTCACTATGTGTATGCTTTTCTGCGGGTGGCACTGTTGTACTTTTCTTCCAATTACGGTCTTCGATCTCTTGAAGATTCTGCTTTGGGCTTTATTAAAGTATTTTACCGTGTCATGTTTATCGACAAATGTCAGATCTACGGGTAAAGATTCAAGTAAAGCTTCAATCTCTTCCTTCAGCAGAGATCCATTCTCAAATATCAATTCCTTCTTCTCTTCCATATTATTGTCTTCCTCATGCTGATTTTAGTCCTTAATCGTTAAAACATTTGTCATGCCTGAGGGACAATCCCAAAATTGAGGTAGCGATTGGAACGGGGTTGCTGACTACTTGAACTGGTCTACAACTTCCGCCCATAGATAGAGATCTTCTAATCTTTTGTTAGGTTGGAAGCAGAGGATCATTGCTTCGACTCCAAGATCTACATAGTCTTTAACATTTTCAGCTATCATGTCAGGGGTGCCGTGGAGGCACACCTTTTCCGCCTCATCGATTGGTATCCCTCGATATCTAGCGTAATCTTCTAGTTTTTCCTTTATTTTTGACTTGGTTCTGGCAATTACGAAGTCCACATGTATAGTTTTAACAATATCCTCGAAGTTTCTACCTACTTTTCGGCAGTTTTCCTCGAGGGTCTTGATTTTCTTAATGTAGTCGGCTGTGTTCCATGCTCGAACATTATATACATCGGCGTGTAGAGCTGCAACTCTTGAGATGAGCCTCTTGCCAGATAATGATCCAATCCATATTGGAGGATGTGGTTTCTGTACTGGCTTAGGCTCATTACCTGCTTCTTTTATGGAGTAATATTTTCCTTTGAATGTTGGTTTATCTTCGGTCCATAGCATCTTTATTACGCATAGTGCTTCTTCTAACTGGGCTATTCTAACAGCTGTTTCTGGACATGTATAGCCATATGCTATATATTCGCTGGGCATATCTCCTGCTCCTATACCGAACTCAAGCCGTCCATTACTTATTATGTCTAGGGTTGCCGCCATCTTTGCTAGTAAAGGTGGATGACGATATGAATTGCAAGCTACCATTAAGCCGAATCTTATGCTTTGGGTCTGTGGAGCTAAGGCTGAGATGAGGGTCCATCCTTCTAGACAATTGATCAGATGATCGTAAACCCAGACTGAATCAAATTCTAATCGTTCAGCCTCAGTCCAAAATTTCTTTATCTGGGAATATGTGAAGCCTTCTTGAAAAACCATCACACCGAACTTCATACGCATCACAAGAAAACTCATTTACGTACTTATATATTAGGATAGTATCAGAGAATTGCTGTTTTATCCTAGGAGGCGTCTGTATGGAGAAAGTTAGAATTGGTTTTATAGGGTGCGGCTCCCATTCGACAGAGAATCTATATCCATGTCTAAGATACATCACGGACAGAGCCGATCTTGTAGCTGTCTGCGATTTGAAAGAGGATCTCGCCAAAAGAAATGCAAAATGGTTTGGTTTCGAGAGATGGTATACCGACGTTGAACAATTTCTAAAGCAAGAATCTCTTGATGCAGTCTTTATTGTGGGACCTCCCTCTATGCAAACTAGCTTAGGAATCAGTTGTCTCAAGTCAGGTCTTCACGTTTTTGTTGAGAAGCCTCCGTCCATGAGTGTTGAAGAGGCTAGAAAGTTTCTTGAGGTCTCTAAAAAGACAAGATGTAACGTTATGGTAGGTTTTATGAAGCGATTCGCATTAGGATATAGACTCGCAAAGAAGGTCATTCAAGATCCAGAATTCGGAAGACCAGTTCACATCGTCACGAAATTTGCTAATGGCCCATATGAAGCTGTATGGGGGATTCATCCGCCTTCAAAGGCGTATCTTATAGGTCAAGCAGTGCATCATTTTGATCTTGTTAGATATTTCATGGGCGAAGTTAAAGAGGTTTATGCGCGTCTCTATGAGGCTTCTGTGGAAGAGAAATTCTCCTATTCTGTACTGCTCACTTTTGATGATGATAGAACGGGTGTTATGAATCTAAATTCTTGTCAGTCATGGTCAAAGATAGATGAGTACGTAGAGATTACAGGAGATGGAGCCTTTGTATTTATAGATGACATGGCGACTCAAGTGCGGTATTACCCAAAAACTGATTGGATAAAAATGGATATGCCAAGAGGCATTAATGTAGGTAACTTTTGGGAGCTGAATCATCTTCCTTCAAGATGGAATCAAAGTAGGTATATAAGAGGCTACTGTGGTGAAGTGGAACACTTCGTTAATTCCGTGATGAGAGGTGAAACTCCGAGTCCAAATATAGAGGATGGTCTTAAAGCTCTGCAGATTGCTGAATCAGTCTGGAAGAGTGCCCAAACTTTAAGCAAAGTGACACTTTTCTAATATTTATCACTAGGTCATCGACATAGCTCAATTCGTTCAGAATGAATTGAAGAGGCTCCTTAGGCTGGTTTTCGGGAGTTACGTCTTTCTGATGATTCTGGCCTTAGCCATGTATTTCAGGTATCTCCCCATTTCTTCCCTATTCGGGCTTCCTCTCGTTTCGGGCTTCGTAGCCTTCAGGGCGCCAGCTAAGTTGGCTCTTTCTAATGATTCCACATCGTCTAGACCTTCGGCCTTAGACGCTGCGAAGGCTCCCAGAAAAGCATCTCCGCAGCCTACCGCATTCACTACTTTCAAGCCTATTTTCTCGAGGTTCACAGATGGAACTGAGACTATGATCTCCGGCCCAACCATGGAGCATCCTCTTTCTCCGAGCTTAACTATGAGTTTTATGTTCTGGTTTATTTTGTGTAGTATTTGCCACGCTCTGAAGGGGTTGGTTTCTCCCGTTAGATTCTTGACTTCAACCTCATTAACCAATAAGTAGTCTACATTCTCCAAGATGCTTCTCAGCCTTTTCGCCCCCATTCTGCTTCTTACACCAGCATCCCACATGATGGTTTTTCCGTGCATTCTGGCAAGTGAAGCGGCGGCTTCAAGGGTTTCGATAACCGGATCTATTAATGTTATGATCTCGGCTTCCATTAATAAGTCGTAAATTCCCGGCTTCTCGACGTCTTCAGGTAGCAAGTGCAGGTTCGCCCCGAAGAGAGTGCTTATGAAGTTGTTTCCCTTCTCATCGATTAGTATATATGCTTGCCCGGACTCAGCCTCATCTGAGAGCTTTATTCCGGATATGTTAACCCCCTCTTCCCTTAAGATCCTTATTTGCCTCTCGGCTATAGAATCGTTTCCCAAGCATCCTATAAGGGCTACTTCTCCGGGGCCCAGAAGCCTAGCGGCGGCGACGGCGACGTTGCCTCCCTTGCCTCCGGGAACGCGCGTAATTTTCTTCACTGGAACTTCCTCGCCGACTCTCGGGAGCCTTTCAACGAATAGGTTTATGTCCCAGTTTATAGCTCCGAGAACAGATATCCTTACCATGGTCGGCTGCCTTCCTGTCTAAATAATCGGCGCTGCACATATTAGGATTTTTTACAATCGGCTTTGTAACTAATTATGGTGTATGCGGGCATATGGACCGTCGGATTTGCTTATGCTCTTACATTTTTTGGCAGTTCTCACAGATGAATGTCTTCCTATTGATTGGCTTCTGCATGTAGAATTTTATCGGCGCTCCGCAGATCCTGCATTTGCCCTTGTATCTGTTGTAGACGAAGAGGAGAGGCTTTATTCGCTTATGCTCCAGCTTGAACCTGAGAAACTCTCTGCTTAACTCCTCGCTGATAGAAACTATTCTCTCCACTTCCCTGCGCGATAGATCTATAACCTTCTTTTCTGGATTAACTTTCGCCCTGAATAGAATCTCATTTCTCAGAATATTCCCTATGCCCGCTATAACTGACTGATCCAGTATGATCACGCCTATCTTCTCCTCTGGGAACTTCATTATGTTTCGAATGGCTTCTTCTCTGCTCCACTCGTCGCTTAGCGGATCCGGTCCAAGATCTCTTCTCAGCTTTTTCAAGATCCTATCCCTTTTGTCTACCTCAACTATCGGCGCATTATACGCAACGAGTTTCTTCTCCGCTCCTCTGATTAGAAGTCTAACTCGGCTTTTAGGCTTCAGTAACGGCTCATTTAGTTGATAGATGTGAATCGACCCGTACATCATTAGGTGGAGTCTGATAGCCGCGTTGTCGATGAAGAGCAGTATATTCTTTCCTATCGAGTCTGAGCTGAGAATCCTTTTACCAACGAGGTTATCTAAGGAAATGTAGACCCTCTTGGACTTTGTGAAGACTTCCCTAATAATCTCGCCGCTAAGCTCATTCCTTATCCTTATGGCGTAAGCCTTAGCGGTGGGCCCTTCAACCATAATTATTAGGCTGAGCTGGACTCTTTTAAAAGTCGCGTAGGCTACAAGCATGGAATAAGGATGGACAACGCTTCAGCGCGGCATCCGCGGCTTTCCAAATAAGCTTTTGCTCAAGCTTGGCGCATAGAACTCTCTTTTTTGTCTGGCGAAAAATTTAGTATATATACTTGTGTGATTATGTCTGAATGCTTGTTGAATCTGCTCTTGGTTTTCTGAAAATTCTTTGAGTTTGATCTGTTAGCCGATGATCGATCTTGCTCATGTTTGGTTGCGTAGATCGATCTGAGGGATCCTTCAGATTGGTTTGAGGTTTTCTCGCCGTATGTGAGGGTGCATATGCTTAAGTATGGCTACGCGGTCGTGCGGTATTCGTTTTCTCTGGCAAGTATTATTCTTCTGCTGCATTCTAAGGGGAAGCTTAAGCGTTTGTGCTTATTGTGATCTCCGCTTCGCTCGGCCTCTGCTGCCTACTGTAGATTGTGCATCTGACTCAGAGACTTAAGGGTTTACTGGTATAAGATTAGGGCCAAGGAGCTTTAAGGCTTTAATCCAAGTTCTCTACGGAGACATGGACAGCCTATTCCTTAAGGATCCATCTCCAGAGCAGATTAAGACGCTCTCAGAGTGGTCTGAGAAGACACTAGGCATGGAGCTAGACGTCGATAAAGATATATAGATACGCCGTGCTGAGCTCAAGAAAAAAAGGGAATTATCTTGGAGTCTTAGAGGATGGATTGCGTAATATATCTTTCAGAGCCTTATTTCCTCTATTGGTACGCCTTTACTCTTTCTTAACAGTATTAACGATAATGCAATGAAGACTGCGGTCCATGCGAAGACTGAGATTGCGGCTAGCCTCAAGTTTATCGCTGGCAGTAACTTATCGCTTGACAGCCAAAATAGGTATGCTCCTCTAGGCGGAT
>JAGGZB010000109.1 GCA_021162225.1 Candidatus Bathyarchaeota archaeon
CCAACTCCCGAGGCTGCAGAGTTCTATGGCGTCGAATACAAGGTTCTAGAGAGACTCATAATCGGCGGAATGACCGTGTCAACATCCATTCTTAAAGATTACACTTCAAGGCTGGCTGAGAAGCTGAGGGGGGCTGATGTACTCCACATAACGGATGATAGAGGCACAGATTTTATCTGCAGAATAAGAGGCAGACGGGTAAATGAGGATGATGGAGTTATTGACGAACATGACATTAAAGTCGGCGACTTAGGTAACAACTTACCTGCCGGCGAAGTCTTCATCGCTCCTCACGAGACCTTTGGAGAAGGAACTCTCTTTTGTCCAGTAACCATAGATAGATTCACAAATAAGATCATCAGGGATGTAACTTTGAAGTTTAAGAATGGAAGACTCATCTTAAATGAATGCTCCGCGAGGGTTAATGAGGAAGAGATGATCGATTCATTCAGAAGATGCATAGAGATCGATAAGGCTAATGAACGTGAGGTTAGGACAACAAATATTGCCGAGCTCGGGATAGGATGCAACCCCGCGATCGACAGGGCGATAGGATACATACTAACGGATGAGAAACTCGGAGGTTCAGTTCATCTTGCCTTTGGATCTAACCTAAGCTACGGCGGAACATCTAAATCCTGTATGCATTGGGACTTTGTGACCGATCCTTCAGCAACCATAGAGATTGTGGATACTGGAGAAGTAATCATGAAGAGGGGAGAGATACGGTAGAGCTTTAATAGCCTTTTTTAAGAAAGCATTATATTCTACATAAGTATAATCCTTCAGATACTCTGAAAAATCGTAGAGAGTGAATATTTTGAAGGCGATCGTTGGAATAGACGATATAGCCGCCTACGTTCCGAAGCTCTATGTAGACGCTGAGGAACTAGCTGAAGCTAGGGGGATTCCTCCAAGCAAGATCACGAAGGGATTGGGCATAGAGAAACTATCCATCCCGGATGTACATGAAGACGCTGCGACGATGGCAGCTATGGCAACGCTTAAGCTAATGGAAAAGAATGATCTTTCACCGAAGGATATAGACTTCATCGAGGTAGCAACCGAAACAAGCCCGGATGCTTCTAAGCCCATATCATGCTATGTTCAAGGCATGCTTGAACAGGTTTATGGCAAAGGAAGCTTCGACCACATAGGTGCTCCTGAGACAAAATTTGCATGCGTAGGCGCCACGTATGCTCTTATAGACCGGCTGGCATACATAGCCTCGAACTGGAATAAAGCCGAGTATTCAATCGTAGTGGCGACAGATATTGCAAAGTACGAGCTTAACTCCTCCGGAGAGCCGACTCAAGGAGCGGCGGCGATCGCTTTACTCTTGAAGAAGAATCCTCGTCTATTAGCATATGAGCCCGAATTCACAGGCTTCGGAACAATTGATGATAGAGACTTCTTTAGACCCGTGGAGCGTAAGACGGCTGTTGTTAACGGACACTACTCTGTAGGCTGCTATTTAAGGAATATGCGAATCGCCACGGATGCTTATAAAAGGAATATGGTGAAGCTTGGAGTTCTTAAATCTTTAGAGGAGAGCCTCACGGAGAAGATCGATCTAGCCTCATTCCACTCTCCCTTCCCAAAAATGGTTCAGTACGCCTTTGCCTCCTTCTTAATCCACGATTGGAGGAGTCTTCCAAAATGGAAGAAGATAATAGAGGCTATAGGACCGGAACCGAGCAGAAAAGGATTAACAGATGTCGAATTCTACGTCTCTAAGGAATATAAGGAATTCAGGAGAAAATTCATCAAGACTGAGGAGTTTAAAAGAGAATACGAGGCTAAGATAAAAGACTCGCTTGAGGCTCTCAAGCAGATCGGAAACTCATACACCGCTTCAGTTTGGCTCGGGGTTAACAGCCACTTTGAAGTAAGAAGTGACGACCTTGCAGGAAAAAGGTTTGGAATAGGCTCCTATGGAAGCGGAAGCAGCGCCGTCGTCTGCAGCTTCATTGTTCAGCCAGAATATAAAGAAGTAGTCAAGAAGCTCGACTTAATGCGTATGTTGAACGAAAGGAAACGCATATCTGTTGATGTATATGAGGATCTACATGAGGAAAGGCTTAAGCTCCATGAGAGCATAATCCCTCCAAAGAACGAGTTTGCACTTGTCTCATTCGGAGAGACAAGCATCGATTATGGATACCGCTACTATAAGTACATAAGATAATGAAGATCAGGCCTGCTTCATGTTTACAACTATTTCGTGCATCTATGTTGCTCATTTGGCAAATGTAAGGAAAAGTTCGCTTCCAAGCATGAGACTTGCATCTTTCATCAGAAAAGGACGAGGGAATGCTGAGTCTTGCACCTCCGCCCATAATGAGGCATCTCTGGGGCTGTAACGTTCACCATTCCTCATAAAATAGAGAATAGGGATATCCTCAATAAATTGAAATTGTGTAACTATCTTTCTCACAAAGAGTCACATTACTTGAGTCATTTCCCAAGAAATACTGTTCTAACCTCTAGCTCCTTAAATGGCTCCTTAATGCGTTCCTCGACAGGACGATTCTCCATCACATAGCAAACGGTCTTGTTCTGCCTCGCAGCCTCAATAGCTAAGACTGTTGAGAGAGTCACATCATCTCCAGAGAGGCAGACTATATCAACCTTCGAGACCAAATTCTCAACAGTCTTCAGTGCTTGATCTAAGTTTTGAAGATTAATATATGACACGGCGAACTTAGGCGGGCGGAGACCTCTAGAGATCAGAGCCTCACGGATCTTATCTAGCTCGTCGTATATATCTGCACGCGTTGACACGATGTATAAAGTGCTAGGCGAAAACGTGTTAACTATGTTATAGAAACGACTCATGTATGGGTCGTATGGCGAAAGCACTTTATAGGCCGTGGCACTCCACTCAAGAATCAGCTTCCTAACAGATGAGACCGTTATTCTAATCGCTTCCATCGGCTTAACGGCGCGGGAGGAGGACTCTAACAGACTACATACGAGCTTTAACGCGTATTCTTTCCCTTCCGGCTGTATGATTATCTCATTCTCTGTCCATCCTCCTTCTGGAAGCGCATATAGAAACTTTATTCTTCTCGTCACTTCTCCTTCTGAGTGATCTTCAGTCTTCACTACCTGTGCATGCATGTACTGCAGTTTTCTAATCATAAACGTCATAAAAGAGTCTAGCTCCCTAGTCATCAGCTTTATTGGCAAGTCGAAGACTAAGGGCTTATTCATATCTAATGTTCCTTGACTCCTCCTAAGCCTCCATCTTCTCAGCAATGAAGGCGTAACGACCGTTGATGATTGTAAAGCGGGGATAAGCGAGGCAAGCGCGGCCGTAAAGATGGAGAGGAAAGTGGAGATCACACCCCATTCGGCCGATGCCTTCTCCCGTACATAGAGTCCACCCAGCATCGATGCTACGCGGTATCCGGAGAGTCCAAGTATATAGCCTAAGCCTCCGCCGATGAAACCTACAATCAATGCCTCAGCCACGAAGAGAGCAGCTATATGAGTTGGGTTTAGCCCAAGGGATGAAAGTGTGGCTATCTCGTTTCTACGCTCATTAACAGACGCGTACATCGATAAGCCTATATTCATTGTGACGAGAGCGAGTAAGGGAAGCATAAGCATGACTCCCTGCGCTTCTACGTAATGCCTTAGAGAATAGAGAGTTAAAGATCCCGGATGCGACACATAAATCTTATACTCATATGTGAAAGCAACAAGTCTAGCTAAGGCCTCATAGCTTCGGGTATCGTTAAGCTGAATCGCGACGCGTGAAATCGAGACTTTAGGCATCTTAAGAGCTGTCTCATAATTCACTATGATGATATTATGAGGATAACACGGTACAGGCACAGGTTCTCCGCCCATGTAATGCGGTATAAAGGGCACTCCGTTCACATCGATCATCCTTTTTAAGGCCTCATCATTGAAGAATCCTCGGATGATGAACTCCCGTCCGAAACCGTAAATCTTGTCTCCAACATTGACTTTCAGCCATCCCTTCATAGATGAACTGATAAGCACTCCCTCAAGATCTCCATCCTCTAAGTAATCTCCCTCTTCAACTATCTTATTGACGCCCGTGATATTTGCCTCCCTGCTTGGGATTATGCCGAGAATACCTAGCACTTCAATCTTCATCCCAGCTTTAGAGTATAGGTATCCAAGGGGATTGCTTGGGGAAACAGGCGTATTCTCTGCTTTTGGCGAAACTAATGTGACATTTGGGCATTTCTCCAGCCAATCAATAAACGATCTGGGCAAAGAGACAAACGAGGATGGAGGCTCATCTTCAGGTCTATCCTTTATCATCATGCAATCAACAGGGATGGAAGGCTTCAACTTAGTCTTTGAAAGTCCATACTCAGGGGAGATCGAGGTTAATGTTATAAATCCGAAGATCAGTATCGTTATGCTCATTATGTTAATCAGTGTTCTTGCACGTCTTCTTCTGAGATTTCTATTGCCAAGCGAGAACGCCATAGCAATTGCACTTTTGAGCTGTATCGGACGGTCTCCACCCTTCTCCATCCGCATTGTCCTATTGAAAAGTAGCCACGCAACCTTTCCAGCCAAGAAAGTTAGAAGAACCATGGCTACGAACATGTTTTTAGGTATAAGACGGCATCCCGGAAACACATAGTAGAAGAGCATAACAAAGAGTATGTAAAGCGTTGCGTCTAGGATGAGATTGCCTGGAACCATCAGCTTTCTATCGCCAGCCGACATCTCGAGATACATTCTTTCAGATAGGAGATAGGCAGATGCGAGGGAGAGAAAAACGAAGAGTAGAAGAGACGGTAGAAGCGACTGAAGACTCGAATCCACGAGTCTTCTAAGAGTCGCCTCAGCTCTAGTAGCCAGAATATATGCGCTTCGGATCTTCGCAAACGACTGATCGAAAAGCTTCTTGCCCAGGAAGATCAAAGCCTCCCTGCATGCTTCATGAGCATTTAGAAGATCTTTCTTCTCCGCCTCGACTAGGAAGCCCACGAATCTACAGTCGTCTAGAAGCGTGAATCCTGAATTTAATATGTTGCTTACATACTCAATGTTCTTCAGCAGGTTTTGTTCTCTAACATCAACGCGTAAGAGCTCTCCCTGTGATAGCTTAAAGTATCCAGTCTCCCCGGTTAACGTGAACGAATGAGAATATCCATCTGGAAAGTGAGCTTTAACGCGAATCTTGACTTTAGCTCCCGCTGGAACCACAGCTAATCTGCCGTCGAAGCCTAAGAATCGAGCGACGTCTGAGTCGTTTCCATAATCCCTAACTGGCCCGGTCCAGTAGCTCCCCCCTTCACCCTCGAGTTCTATAACTGTAATCTCACAGCTCGTAGCAATCTTGTTGGTCTTAACATATCTGAGGGCTCCCTCCAAGTATATGGAGGCTCCCTTCCTCAGAACGAAATCGCGTGAGGCAGTGGATCCGGAGGAGAGCCATGTTCGCCATCTCTCCGGAACATAATCGACCCCGGGCGTCTCCCTATCATCATAGGTAACATAAACTAGATATGACCACTCCTTATCAACTGACGCATGGAACCTTCCATTTGAGTCCGTCTTCACAGTCTTGGCGACATATCTACGGTATCTGTCGAAGAAGATCAGAGTAACGTTTGCTCCGCTTAATGGTTTTCCATCCTCATCCACAACTTTCCCCGTTACGCTGGGTCTCTTCCCAGCTTCATCAACGCTTAAGGAGAGATTAGATACTAAGAGAACTAAAATTAGGAGGGAAAAAGCGATCTTACAGATTCTGCGGATGCCACTTCCCTCCATGCTCATCTAGGCCTTCTTCAGAGTAAGAGAAATAAGATGAGGCCTAATATTTATAAGTGATTATTTCTCAGCTTCTGGAGTCAGGAGCTGTAAGTGAAACACCTAGCCTCCTTAAGCGAAGCCTTCGCCTTCACGGCCCTCAATATGGACTCTGCTTGTTCATCTGTTAAGGGATATCCATGAAGGTATTTTCCTTTTACCTCAACCGCCGATAATATAGTGTCTTTAACTGGAACTGGGGGATCTATCTTATAGAGTTCATTAAAGACTATGACGCCTCTCCACCCCATTTCTTCACAAACTCTCCTCTCATCCTCTGGCAACTCTTCTTTCTCCACGAACTCCTCAATGATTCCGTATCCTATCAGCGAGTCGGCCTTCCCCACTTTATGAACTAAGAAAATCATGTCCCCCGGGTTCCACCTTCTCGGAACTCCGGGGAAATATCTCTTTGTAGAAAAGACCCGCTGACACCACTCTTCCTTAACGATTCGCAAGACATAATTCTTCGGAGGACTAGAACTCGTCATTAAACTTCACCACTGGTATATGTTTGAATACCCACATGACTAACCATACTTAATGATCGCAAAATATCACTTATAAAGGTGGCCTATATTCATGATATTTAGTATTCTGCTCGAATGTATATGCGACTCTTAAAAGAGTTCCTTCATCAAAGGGTTTACCGATGATCTGCATCCCGACTGGGAGACCCTTTCTGAATCCAGAAGGCACCGACAACGCTGGATAACCAGTTAGGTTAGCTGGTACTGTTAGGATGTCACACATGTAAAGCTTTAGAGGATCATCTATTCGTTCGCCTATATTAAACGGCAGAAGAGGCATGGTAGGCCCTATTATGACATCCACATCTTTAAAGACTCTCTCAAAGTCTCTACGGATTAGTGTTCTTATCTTAAGAGCCTTCAAGTAGTACTGTTCAAAATATCCGGCTGAGAGAGCGTACGTGCCAAGGATTATCCTCCTCCTGACTTCAGCTCCGAAGCCGATTCTTCTATTCCTCGAGAAAACCTCGTCGAAGTTTCCTTCATCGTTCTTGTCACGGTATCCATAACGTAAACCGTCATATCTAGCAAGGTTCGAACTAGCCTCTGACATTGCGATTATATAATAGGCGGGAAGAGCATACTTCATCGCTGGAATTGAAACCTCACGACGTGACGCGCCGAACTCCTCAAGCTTGCCAACGGCTTCCAGCACTGGCTCTTTCGCATCTTCTTCCACGCCTTCCCCGAAGAACTCCCTTGGCAACCCTATTCTTAAGCCCTTAACGTCGCTTATTAGATATTTCAGGTAATCTTCGCGGGGAATCTTCACAGAGGTACTATCTCTGCTGTCGTGCCCGCTTATAACTGAAAGAAGCAAAGCACAGTCACGGACAGTCCTAGTTATCGGTCCTATCTGCTCGAGACTGTTAGCGTATGATATTAATCCATAGCGGCTGACGAGTCCATAGGTCGGCTTTAGGCCGACATCTGAACAGTAACTCGCCGGGCACCTTATCGAGCCGCCTGTGTCTGAGCCTAGAGCCACAGTGGCTTCCTCAGCTATCACGGCCGCAGCGCTTCCTCCTGATGAGCCGCCGGGCACCTTATCGGGGTTCCATGGATTACGAGTAGCTCCGAAGTAGCTCGTCTCCGTCGTTGAGCCCATCGCGAACTCGTCCATGTTCGTCTTCCCAATGATTATCGCATCTGATGCCTTAAGCCTCTCGATAACGGTTGCGTCGTATGGAGGAACGAAGTTTTCAAGCATACGTGAGGAACATGTTGTCCGGATACCCTTTGTGCATATATTGTCCTTTACCGCTACTACCACTCCTGCTAGTGGCCCAAGCTTCTTTCCCCTTCTTGCCTTTTTATCTATCTCTCTAGCTCTTGTTATTGCTTCTTCTCTAGCTATCGTCACGTAGGCGTGAATCTTTTCGTCCACACGGTCTATTCTTTCAAGAATGGAATGTAAATGCTCCTCGGCGGATACTTCTTGGCTTCTAACCTTATCTGGGAGCTCCGCGGCCGTTAGCTCATAAATCCTAGACAAGGAGAACTCCTCCATTCTCAGACTATCCTTGGAGATTTGAAGAACCTGCCTTCCTTTTTCGATGCATTTCTTAGTGGTTCATCCCCCTTCATGGATTCATGAACCTCATCTTTCCGGTAAACATTAACTAGGTCGAGAACATGATATGTCAGCGGCACATTTTCAGTATCAGCCTCATCTATCATACTGAAGTATTCTAGAATACGGTTAAACTGCTCAGTGAAGATTATCTCCTCTTCCTTAGTAAGCTCTATATGTGCAAGCTCGGCGATGTGCCTAATCTCCTCGACTGGTATTCGGCGGCTACCACTCATCTATCTCCCTCTCTAATCTCCAAATTGAGAAGAGAATTATAAGGCTACCCTTTAAAGGCTTCATGGCACCGTCAGAAACTTAGGGCTCTCTAGGCTTGGCAATGATCTCCTTAATCTTTAGCTCATGAAATTTTCTTGAGTAGGCAGGCTGCACGACTATGGCCGTGTCAGCTCCTCTATCAGTGCCAGCTATTGCTATAACCTCACGGTTCACAGGGATTAAACCGGCATCCGCGGCCATCAAGACTATCTCGACAGCCACCTTCATTCCCTGACAAAAACGGTAAAGGGTTTCACGGACAACTCTCTCGAATGTTAATCCCCCATGCTTCTCCGTAAAGGCTGATCCTACATTATCCCCTAAGGCGTGAATAGAAGTTAAAACTTTAATTCCTCTTTTTTCAAGTTGCTCCTTCTCCTCCGGTTTCATACTCCACCCTAACTCTTTGAAGCTCTCAGAGATCGTCACGGCTACCAAATTATTCTTTTCCGGATCAAAGAATTCAGCTGCTTTCAACGCTGTCTTCCCATGAGAAGAGGCGACTACTATATCTCTGATGCCAAGCTCATTAGCCCTCTCCTTCGCGAGCTTAAGGGTCTCAACCGTGTTTTCAGGTCCGCTCCTCTCAAAATATACTATTTCCTTCCTCAATTTACAGCCCTCCAAGTCTATGAATGACGCATCCCTTTATTTAACGTGCCACTTCATTGAGGCGAGAAATTAACGCTTCTAGCTCCTCGCTAGAGAGCCATCCTTCTCCAGATAGATCCTGCAAGCCTCTCTCAACATCTCGACAGAATGACTTCTTCCTAAGCATGTTCATTCTCATACATATCTTCAAGATTCTATCTTCCAGCATAGAGTTCTGCTGTATCGAGTTTACGAACTCGTTAAGCAGATCAGTGATTGACAGAGAATATTCTTGCAACATTGATCTTACTGCGTAGGGACGTAACGCACTTTTTATCTTGCTCACCCCATCCATGGTGTTTGCGATTGAAGGCGGGAAGATTACATATCTCTTCTTTAAGTCTCGAGTGTAACATACAAGGAAGAATGGCATACGTGCCAGCATTATCTTCCTCCTGCGAAGCGGGTATCCCATCTCCCTTATCTCTTTCAAGGCCATGTTCCTTGCCTCTATCATCCTGTTTATCTGCCCTATTATCTTCGAGGTTAGCTTCTCGAGCGATTCTATAGCCTTCTGCCTCATCCTTATCTTTGCATCGCGCGCGGCCTCAAGCCTCTTGACCTCCGCCATATACTCCTCGGCTTTAGAGGCATATTCAGACTTAAACCGAGAGATCTCGGATCTCCGCATAGAGTTTATTTCTTCGATCTCGCCCTCTATCTCCTTAAGCCTCTTGCCAATCTGTAGAAGCCTTAGCCTAGAAGCCTTAAGCTCGCGGTTCCAGTACTCCTCCTGCTCTTCATCTCTCCTTTCATGAGCTGCAGAAACTTGACTCTTACATTCCTCTATGTAAGTCTTTAATCTATTCCTTTCAGCCTGGAGCTCAGCATCCTCTCCCGAGAGAGTCTGTATCTTCAAATCGGCCTCCTCAGATACTTTGAGGATCTTCTTGTCGTAGATCTTCCTTATCTTCTCCGTCTTTTTCGCTATCTTCGACATCAAGCTACTGATCTTAACATCGCTCCGCTGCTTAGTCCTTTCAATCTCGAGCTTAACTGCACTTATGTGTTTCTGGGTTGTCTTCATCAATGTCCCCGCTATCTGGCTTAGCCTCTTAACGTCATCCTCCAGAACCTTTTCGAAGCTTTGGAGCTCCTCGATGGACGACTTAACGGCTGAATAATCCATAACTAATGGTAACGTCTCTTTCTCCGGCGGGTTTTTAACACGCTTCGCTCTTGGGAGAAGGGAGAAAATATCATTTATCAGCTCCTTATCCATTATAAGTCCTTTAATGAGCTTCTGAGCTTCTCCTGAAAACTTTTCGAAGTAGCCTGAGTTATGAGAGAGAAAAGCAGAGTATGTCTCCAACTTTCCAGAGCTTCCCTTCATCTCCTGAATAAAGATGTTCGAGTCAGGGAGAATACTGAATGAGATCGTGTGACTCCTTAGGTCGAATCCATCGAATATAAGCGTTCTCCCCTTCCATGGAACAAACCAGAAGGGATAGTGAAGCTCTGAAATGAATAGTATTTCCTCTGCAGGCTTTTTCGAGATTAAACCTCCGCCTTTATCTCTAGTGAGCTCGGCTAAAGAAAAAACCGCGGCTAGCTCTACTCTTCTCTTTAACGGAACCTTCCTGTCCTCTGAGGGAATCGTGAAGGGGAACACTGTATTAATTATACTCATCACAAAGACACCGAATCTTTCCATAGTAAGATAAGCGGTTCTTAAATCTTTTTCTCAATCCTTAAAATCCTTATGTTCCGCATGATTAAAAGGCTTCATCGAAGAAACAGGATCTTTAAGGAGTTTAAGGCTGCTCTCCGGAAGTCAATATGCTTGAAAGAGCTACGAAGACTGGCAAAATTTCGATTCTTCCAAGGAGCATGAGAATAATAAGCAAGAATTTATGAACGGAGGAGATCGATTGGGTCAAGTCTATCAGCACATTTCCTGTAGTTGAGATCGCTGAGACGCTCTCGAATAGCGCGTCTGAGAAGGAAAAGCCTAAAACGCAAAGAATTAACGCTGATACCACTGAGAATGCCGCGAAGAGTAGGATAACAAGGAAGTTCACTAATATTTCTGAGAATTCAAGGAATCTATCGTTGATTTTAATTTTAGGCTCTTCACTGGATGCAAATATCTGAGGCGTCTTGAGTAAGGTCTTCCAGAGAATGTAGAAGCGATAGACTCTTATGCCGCCCCCTACTGAGAAAGAGGATGAGCCTATCAGCATCACTATTATTAGCACCACTTTTCCGACCTCCCCGGCCTCTTCTGGATCAATTATATTCAACCCAACAGACGCTGATGAGCTAAGGATATGCATGAAGGAGTCGAATGGATCGATATTGGTCGCCAAACAGTAAATGATTGTGAAGGTGAGGATGAGAAGTATGTGAAGCTCAGTCTCGCCGGTTAGGATGGATCTCCAATTAATCTCCGAAATGGAAGAGATGAATCGCTTCCATCTCCTTTTAATCAGCAATTTCCAGTCGATGCTAAGTATGATCGACAAGATCTTCAAGTGAAATGAAAAACTAAGAGCTGAAACAAGCATCATAAATGCGAGGATTATCCGCTGTGCGAAGGGAAGCGTCCGCACATCAACTATTGTAAGACCAGTCGTTGAGTACACAGCCAAAACCGTGTGAATAGCTTCGAAGGGGGTCATCCCAAGAAAAAGCAAAAGAACAGAGAAGATAGCAGTGTAAAATGTGTAGATTAAGAGAACAACCATGAATGAAACTTTGTAGTCACCGCCGATCCGCTCTATCCCCAGAGCTTTACCGTATGAAGGAAGCGATAGACTAGAGTAGAATGAAGAAAGCAAGAGGAAGATTATGCCCACTCCACCGTTCCATTCGACTATTGCCCTTGCAAGAATTATGGATTTAGGGAGAGCATAACCTTTCAGAAGTGTGAAGCCTGTAGTTGAGACTGCTGAAGCCGCTTCGAATAGACTGCTCAGAAACTGTTCGGAAAAACTTCCATCAAAGATTCCTAGCTGCAGAAATTGAAGAGAACCAATGAGTGGGACGCAGACATAGTATAAGACAAGTAGCACACATGATTGCTTTAGATTGAGCATCTTCGGCTCAAAGAATAACGTTAATAGAAGCCCTAAGAATAGGAATGTGGCACATGAGAGCGAGATCGCTGCTCCCCCATTATATTCCTGGAGATAATATGCGTAGGCAACGGCCGGAGTTAAGAGAAAACCAAGAAACTGAAAGAGAAAACCAAGGTTTGCAAGAATCGGATCGAAGGTTGAGTAGTACAGGTATCTCTTCATCGTACGTCTACGTGAAAAGACAGAATAGAGAATTGAAGCTCCTAGAAGAATCCCTACTATGATTACTGGAGCTAACTGGTAGAGCTCCGGCATTCCCTTCTAGCCTCATCATTTAACTTGAGAGGGCTTCCTCTGCTACGAGGACGTATCAGCCTATACTCCGTATCTTAAATCTTTAACTGAGATAAACAGATCCCTTTAGCATTCATGTGACGGAATAGAATAGGTAGCTTTGCC
>JAGGZB010000111.1 GCA_021162225.1 Candidatus Bathyarchaeota archaeon
ACCTATTCTCAGGAGCCATAATGGCTTGGGCTAGGGGGATAAGCGAGTTCGGAGCCATAATCTTCATAGCGTTTTATCCGATGGTTGCGCCTACGCTGATTTACTATAGATTTACGCTGTACGGGCTTAGCGGTTCACAACCAGTAGCAGTCTTCCTAATGCTTATCTGCTTCGTAATCTTCATAGTCCTACGCATGATGAGCAGAAGGTGGGGAGGATCGCATCGATAATTCTAGAGAATGTAACGTACATCTTAGAAAATTTCTCGATCAGAAATGTATCTCTAAAGGTTAGAGAGGGAGAATACTTTGTTCTGTTGGGCCCGACGGGCTCCGGGAAGACGCTGCTTCTCGAGCTGATTGCTGGATTCCACGTTCCGGATGAGGGGCGAATAATACTGAATGGAGTAGATGTCACCTACACTCCTCCGGAGAAGAGGAATGTGGGCTTCGTATATCAAGATTATTCCCTTTTCCCTCATATGACGGTTGAGGAAAACGTGGCCTTCGGCTTGAGAGTTCGGGGAATGCCAGAGAATGAGATTAAGCGACAAGTTAAGGAGATGATGAATCTCGTGGGAATATCTCATCTCAGCGATAGATATCCTTCAACACTCTCCGGGGGAGAGCAGCAGAGGGTAGCTATTGCGCGGGCCTTAGCTATCAACCCGGATGTTCTCCTCTTGGATGAGCCTCTAAGCGCCCTAGATCCCGGAACTAGAGAGGATTTAAGGGAGGAGCTTAAGAGGATTCACGAGGCGCAGAACGTAACGACGATTCATGTTACGCATGACAGAGTTGAGGCTATCCTTCTGGCCGATAGGATAGGGCTGATCATCAACGGCGAGATGATTCAGGTGGGAAGCCCGGAAGAGCTCTTCAGCAAGCCCCTGAACGAGAAAGCCGCCAGATTCCTCGGGGTTGAGAACATACTGCAGGGGAGAATTAGATTGAATAGAGGCGGGATGGCTGTGATAGAAGCTGGCGATCTTGAGATTCACGCTGTTACCAAGATCGGGGAGGGAGAGGTATACGTGTTCATACGTCCAGAGAGCATCATAATCTCGAGGAAACAGTTGAGAAGCAGTGCAAGGAACATCTTTCAGGGAAGAATTGTGGAATTGGCTAATCTAGGCCCGCTTGTCAGCGTGAAGCTCGATAATGGATTGAAGGCTCTAATAACAAGACGGTCCGCTGAGGATATGAGACTTAAGCCGGGCGACATGGTCTATGCCTCCTTTAAGGCAGCTTCGGTTCACGTCTCTAGAAAAGCGAGGTGACATGAGACGAGAAAGATCAGGCCCGTCTTTAAGGTATGGTTTGAGGATAAGGATGGGAGATACGTGTTTGGAGAAGGATTACTCATGCTCCTACAGAAGGTTGATGAGCTCGGCACGCTGAGCGATGCGGCTAAAGCTTTGCGGATGTCCTATAGGCATGCTTGGGGAATGATAAGGAGAGCTGAAGAAGTTTTAGGAGAGCCTCTTTTGAGGTTTTGGAAAGGTGGGAGAAGCGGCGGCGGTGGAGCTCAGATAACGAAGTCGGGAAGGAAAATGCTCAACGAGTACTTAAGGCTTAAAAGGGAACTCTCTGCGTTGGTCACACGCTACTGGAGAGACTCATCGTCCCGAGGCATACATGGGAAAGAGGAGCCGTTGCAGGTGAGTAATCTCCGTCAAAAAGAATGAGAAGACTAATGCTTTATGCATCCCTGCTGATTCGGTGTTTCATCCTGCATCAGCAATGACGAAGCTAAAGCAGACTTGCAACCCAGCCTATATCGAGCTCTTCAAGCTTTTCTCTCGTCGGAACCCCATTCTCATCCCATCCCATCATCTTATAATATGTGTCAATAGCCTCTCTAAACTTCTCTGGATCTATAGCCGTGTCTGAAAGTGCCCCTGAGATTCTCGGATTGAAGAATCTTTCCGGAAGCCAATCATCCTTCCTTCCGAATCCTTCACGGATATTGAATACTCGAGCCATAGTGGTTATTCTCTCACCTGTCTTCATCAGCTCCCAGGCTGTTGTGTTCCAGCCTGTAACAGCCCTGACTATACTTGTCTTCTGAATATAATCTCAAGGAACGAAGTTGCACAGTAGCAGGCAATTGTCCAGAACCCTCCAGTCAACCGCGTATATTAGGGCTCTAATCTTACCGGGGCATAGCTTCTCTAGAGGAATGGGTTCCAGTATTCCCAGCTCGGCGAAGACCTCCATCTCTTGGCTGCCGGGCGCCAGAGAAGTATCATGAATATTATGCATATGGTCTGCCCCCGTCGGGGAAACCGCGTATCCAACCCCAAGTGCTTTCTTGAATCTGGGCTCATGCATTGGAATCTCCTGTCCCTTAACATGCATAGCGAATCTCTCCGAATCTTTTCCTATCTTTTCAGAAGCTCTCTTAACGCCTTCAGCTAGGAGATCCCCTAAGCCTTCACGTCGACCTATCATCTCAACCATCCTAACCAATGCCTCCGCATTTCCGAATTTTAGCTTTAGACCGCCAGTCTCCTTATCGCTTATTAAGCCATTCTCGTAGCATTCCATCGCGAAGGCTATTGAGACCCCAGCTGAGATAGCGTCTATTGAGAATCTGTTGCATATCTCGTTCGCCTTACATACGGCTTTCAAGTCGTCGACTCCACAGTTCGATCCGAGAGAAGCTAGAGCCTCATATTCAGGACCTCCATAAGACGGATCTACAGTGAAGGGCTCATCTATCTTAACAATCTTCTTACATCTGATTGGACATGCATAGCAGCCTTCCATGCCTACTCTGACCGTAGCCTTCACATTCTTTGCACTTAAGACGGCGGCATTTTGGAATTCTCCATCCCTGAAGTTTCGAATCGGCAGGTTACCTGATGCTGCATATTCCTCGAAGAGTGAACCGGTACCATACTCGTGCAATCTCATATCCTTAACCTTCTCGATGAGATGCCTTGACAGCTCTGTTAGGATCC
>JAGGZB010000106.1 GCA_021162225.1 Candidatus Bathyarchaeota archaeon
GCCCTACTGGAGATACTTCAAGCTCATAAACGATTATTTCGCTCGGGCGAGCTATGTGTGCTCACAAGGAGAGTTTCAAACAGATATACTTCTTCTCCATCCGATAAGTAGCGCTTGGGCTACTTTCGATCCATTAAGTGAGAAGCCAAGTCCTGATCTGTGGCGTTACAATCAAGAACTCGTCAAGCTCCAGGATATTCTTTTAGGATTACACTGGGACTTCGATTACGGGGATGAGATCATAATCTCCAGGCATGGCCGCGTTGAGAATGGAAGATTCATCGTGAACAAAAGTGCATATAGAGTTGTAATTGTTCCGCCTTCGCTGACATGGTTTAGTTCAACAGTGAATTTACTTGAGAAGTTCCTTGAATCTGGGGGAAGAATCATCTTCGTTGGGGAGACTCCTAAGCTCATAGACGCCGAGCCCGCTGAGGAGATATGGAGGAGAATTCTTACACATCCAAACGTGAAGAGAGTGAAGAATGAGGCTGAAGATATATCTAAGGCTTTAAACACAATTCTGGAGAAACCAGTGAGTATAGTAGATGATGAAGGCGAAGAGATTAGGGATGTCCTCGTTCATCATAGAAGGGAACTAACAAGGCATATCTACTTCATTGCGAATACAAGCCGGACGAAAACATATAATGCAACAATAAAGTTTTCACGGACAGGAGAGATTTCCGAATGGGATCTCTTCAGCGGAGAAGTCTCTCCGGTTAAGGCAGCAGCGAAAGATGGGAAGATGATTGTGAAGACTACTTTCCATCCCGTGGGAAGCCGCGTCTTCGTAATCGACACATCTAAGCCTCAAGCTCCAGAGGAATCTCCACCCGAATACAGAGTTCTAGAGGAGGTTAGGAGATTCCCAGAAGAATGGAGCTTTGAACCTCTAGACTTAAACTCCTTCGTTATCGACTCATGCGAGTACTGCTTTGATAATGGAAAATGGAAGTCTAGAACGCCCATATGGAAGATTCGACGCGAAGCCTGGATAGAGTCTGGACTTGAAGAGTATATTGGAATACAGCCTTGGGTTTTGAAGGAGAAGAATATAAGGCCGCCTAGGTCTCTGAAGATAAAGCTCCGCGCATACTTTAAGTCAGAGATAAAGCCGAGGCAAATATTCTTAGTTGTTGAGAAGGCTTCTGCTTGGAGCATTAAGATCAATGGAGTTCAGGTCTCAACGGAGACTTCGGAGTGGCATTGGGATAAGCAGTTCGGTAAGATTAACATAGCCAATCATGTCAGGAAGGGTGAGAATATCATTGAGCTCTCATCAACATTCAATTGGGATCTACCAATAGAGAATCTATACCTCGTGGGAAGATTCGGAGTTAAGAAGATATCAGATCTTGAATACGTGATCACGAATGAACCTGCAAGGCTTAGAAATGGTAGCTGGGTCGGGCAAGGATATCCATTCTACGCTGGAATCATGCGGTACAATTCCACCTTTATCCTAGATAAGAAGCCGGAACGAAATGAACGAGTATTGATACGGCTTCCGGAGGCAAGAGGCGTCCTGTTTCTTGTAAGCGTTAACGGTTCAAAGCCTAAACCTATATGTTGGAGGCCTCTTGAAGCGGATGTTACAGATGATGTTAAGGAAGGCGTGAATGAGATATCAATAGATGTCGTCAGCTCCTTGAGGAACACTTTCGGTCCTCTACACCATAAGGCGGGGGATCTCCACATGGTTGGGCCGTCATCATTCACTGATGAGAAGAACTGGACCGACAGGTATCAGCTCGTACCTTACGGCTTGATTCGGGGCGCCGAGCTCATAATCCGCAGAATAAACAGCAAATGAGTATCGAACCTTACCATGGCGTCTTCTTCAACCCAAGCAGATATGCCAACATGTTGATCAGTAGATGGATAGGAACCGTTAAGACGAGTATTATTATCGTCATGACGATGGTTGGAGGCTTAACCGGAGCGGCCATTAATAATGCCATAAGAGCAAAGTCTATCTGGTCAATTATTGGAAGGGGAGCTCCAGGATCTAAGCTTAGCCTCCTCTTCAGAAAGGAACCCGCGAGGTCACCTATCATCGCTCCGAGTGAAAGCATAAAGCCTAATAGTACGCTGCCTTTCGGAAAGCCGGCAGCCGGAGCTATAGCCTCCTGGAGCCATCCTACAAATGTTCCTATGGCGAGTCCGGCTATAAAGCCCCGAATGGTTTTATGCGAGCCGAAGAGAGGCTTTCCATCTATGAAGAGCTTCCCAGAATCGATTGATCTCCCGCCTCCGAAGATTACTGGAGCCCCATTTGCGCAGTACGCTGGGAAGATATAGTAGAGTGCGTTGAAGACCTCGACGAGCAAGTTGTTCAGTAGCTGCATCTTCTAAGCTTCCAATACTTCTCCAATTTTACTTGTTTATGAATTCTTAAATCTATTCGTGGGAAACTGCAAAAACCATAATTGCGTGGAGCAATGCTATTTCTATCGGGGAGAAAGGAGATGCCAGTGGTCATAGTTGAAATGTGGGAGGGAAGAACCGACGAGCAGAAGGAGGAATTAATAAGAGGCATAACGAAGGCCTTTGAGAGAATAGGCGTCCCAGCTGAGGCGCTTAACATAATCATTCATGATGTCCCAAAGGCGAATTGGGGCTTACGTGGGAAGCAAGCATCAAAGCTTTGAGAAACTATTCATACCAAGCTTTCCTGATCGCGCCTAGCTCAACCTCCGCTATCCTGTTCAGCTCCTCCTTGAGAATCATAGTCTTAGCAAGCGGAGGCTCCGGAAGTCTGTTTCCATAGTTATCGTAGCCTATGCGAATTCGCTCCGGACATATCTCCCTTATCCATTCAACAAATTCGAAGTCAAAGTCCAGGATAGGTTCTATAACAACAACCTTATATTTCCAGTCTAGGTCCCGCATTGCCTCAAATCGTTCTTTGGGAGGAGGAGCATACGTAACTTTGTAGGATCTGTTAGTCTCTATAGTTGCTCCTAGAAGCATGTTACTGGAGAACATATGCTTGAACTCATGATATCTCTTCGGATTCTTTGTCAGGAAGAAGAAGATCGAGTCTCTTTTAGCCCTAGCGACATGGAGAACCCTCTCTATCCACTCTTTGGGAACCCAGTCTCCCCACATGTCCCCCATACTCGAGACGAATACTACGTCGTGCTTTGGAAATCTCTGCCTAAGCCTCCACTCAGCAAAGGCTGGTTTGAAGTCATGAGTCTTATACGGCTCAATCCCCATCTTAGCTAGTGTTCTGGAGTATCTTCTAGCCCAGCAATAGACGCAGCTGTGCAGACAGCCGGTCACCGGATTCCAAGTAGTCATGCCCTATGCCTAGCCTAGAATGCCTTCCATGTATATTCTTATTCTCCTCCTTAATAGTGTTGATAAAAAGGTTATATTGACGGGGTGGAGCTCTGCTTTTCAGATTCAGTTATGTCTCCGCGAGGTTCATAGTCGCGTATCCCATCGTTCCTTATGATTAGCAGAAATGACGTTTTAGCTTCGGCGCCGCTGATCTTCTCAACCGAGACTCTGACCACGCCCCTCATATCTGTTCTTGAGAGCCTTATAACGCTGTTTGACCAGAACTTCAGTATTCTCGTGGCTACGGGTGTAAAACCGGATTCCTGCATTAAGCTTCTCACCTGGCTGAGTAGTAGAACGGATAGTGGGGTTGTCTTCGCTATCTCCGTGAGAATCGCAACTTGACGATTCAGCTCCCGGTTAAGACTGAAAGTTTCGTTTTTCTCCGCAAGCTCTAAGCGGTAGAGGGAGGTAATCGTATCGAAGATTATGAGTCCGAATCTTTTGTTGATAACCCTCTCAAGGCTATCAATTATCTCAGCCTGCTCTTGAAACGTTGAGGGTCTCAGAAGTATGATCATACTTGAGACATATTCAACATCTCTAGATGCTATCTGGCCGAGGCGCTGAGGAGAAAACGCGCCTTCACAGTCTATGTAGAGAGTTTTGAATCCCATACGGGCTGAATTAACCGCGCATTGAATCGCCAGACTGGTTTTTCCGGTTTCAGCCTCGCCGTATAGGAGCGTTACTTCTCCCCGAGGTAGACCTCCATCTAAGATCTTATCTAGAAACATGCTTCCCGTGGTTATATGCTTCTTCAATATTCCATCTCTCCGCGTCGCATGGGCTTCAGCAGGACGTCTTCGCCGTCTTCAGCCAGCAGTTCACGTAAGGCCTTTAGTTCTCCTAGAGGAGGGATAAGCGCCGAGATATAAAAAGGAATTCCCGCGGATCTTTTAAGATTTAAATGGTTGATCTTCTCATTCTCTTTCTAGGAAGAGGCAGAGTGTTTTATATGAGGCAGAAGATAGCGGTGGCTACGGTCTCGGGGAAAGCCTATTATTGGCTAGTGAATGAGCTGAACAAGAGGAGAATCCCATTCCTAAGCGTGGTTCCCGGAGAGAGCATTCCGCCGTCTATAAAGGTAGTTATAACAACAAAGGAGGAAAGAGAGAAGATTGATCATCCATCCGTTCTGATATATGATCCGAAGGAGAAGCCCTCCGCGATTATAGATGAGGCTGTGCGTATAATTAAAGGTAAAAAGATCTATGAAGAGCTGGTTGTGGGGATAGATCCAGGTAAGAATTTCGGAGTAGCCGTTCTCGGGGACGGAAACGTCTTGGAAAAGAAGGGACAGTTAACCTTAGAAATGGCAATTGATATGGCTTTAACTGCTCTGAAGAGACATCCCGCCCGGATGCGAAGGATAAAGATTGGGGACGGCGTTCCAGAGATGGCTGAGGAAGTTGCAAGTCGACTTCAAATAGCCGTTCCTGAAGACACGGTGATAGAGATCGTCAGTGAAGCGGGGACGAGCAGCGTGAAAGGTAAAGGTTCCGGAAAGAAGATAAGCGATGCTGATGCAGCTATTAACATAGCTAGGAAAGAAAGCATCTAAGGAACTTCTGGAAGGATGAGGCTTGAAGCGGCGAGTTAACGAGAGAAAAGCCCTCCTCATCGATGGTCCTGCTTCCATATACCTTATCTCCGGAAAAGCCGAGGTTTTAGGAGCGGAAATAAAACCCGAGATGAAAGTGGTTGTACGACGTGGCAAGAGGATACCATTCGAAGCTCTTTCAGAATGCGAAGCTGAGATATGCATGAGTGATGAAGGATCATGCATTGAAACAGATGCCCCAGCGATACCATCATCATGGCGGGCAGCCGCCGAGGAGATACTTTCGGAGAGGAATAGCAAGTCGATTCTTATCCTAGGAGGCGTAGACTCAGGAAAGACGAGCTTCTCAGTATATCTAGCGAATTCGGCGTTGAGGAGAGGCTGGAGGATCGCCGTCTTAGACTGTGACCTTGGGCAGTCAGATTTAGGCCCTCCCGGAACCATCAGCCTGTGCTTCGTTGATAAGCAATTCACAGATCTTTTTACGCTCTTCCCAGATGAGTCCGTCTTTATAGGGATCACAAGTCCCAGTGGAGTTGTAGACGAAGTTGTTAAAGCCGCTGCAAAATTGAAAAATGTGGCCTCCAGCAGCGGGGAAAACCTGCTCATAACTAACACTGATGGATGGATTGAAGGAGAAGATGCTGTGGAGTATAAGGTCAAACTTATAAAGGCTTTGGATCCAGACTGCATAGTTGCTATCCAAGCAGGCGGCGAGTTAGAGCCGATAATATCCTCGGCTGGGAAGAGAAGAATTATCTCCGTAGAGCCTCCCGAGAAGGCTAGAAGGAGAGACCAGGAGACCAGGAGACTCCTAAGGGGATTTGCCTACAAGAAGCATCTTAAGGGATCCAGAACACGCATATTTCCCCTAAAATGGATCCAGGTTGAGGGATCCCTAAACTTGAACAGTCAAGTAGCTGAGCGGCTTAGGGAGAGGATTGAGGAGATTCTTGGAGAAGAGATTCTATATTGTGAAGAAAAGTCGAGATTCATACTCATAGTAACTGAGAGGAATATGCGTCCAGATATGGAACGGCTGAGAATTGCTGAGGCGGAGATTGGAAAAAGGATAATTGCTCTTCAGAAGGGGGATGAGAAGGGAATACTTGTATCTCTTGAAGACAGGAATGAAAAGATGCTCGGTATAGGAACAATCGAGAGTATAGACTTCAGAAATGGAGTAGTCAAAGTACGTACACCTGTGGATAAACCTGTTTCAAAGATCAAAGTGGGCAGGATAAGGCTTGACCCGGAGGGAAACGAGAAGGAAGTCTTCTTTAGGCTCTAGGTCTTAGAGGGACATAGGTGACGAACTGGACACTCAGCATGTTTCGGATTCAAAGCTCTGCAGAACTTTCTTCCTAACGAGATGAAGAGCATGTGAACCTTGAAGTATTCTTTGGGCGTATAAAGCGATTCGAGGGTCTTCCTGACCTCCTCGTATCCGGCTTTCTCAGGGACGAAGCCAAGCCTCTTGGAGACTCGGTTGACATGTGTATCAACGGGGAGAACTGGTTTTCCAGCGCAGAAAAGGAGCAGAATATCAGCCGTTTTAGGTCCAACTCCGGGAAGCCTTAGGAGCTTCTCTCTAGCCTCCTCAAGCGGATCCGAATATATGAAGTCAAGCGATCCGCCCAGATCCTTCAGGATAGTCTCGGAGACGGTCTTAATGATTCTTGACTTGTTCCTGTAAAGTCCCGCGACGAATAGGGCTTCCTCGATCTCCTTAATGTCTGCTTCCGCTAAGCCTTTAGGCGTCAAAGCCACCTTTTTAGAAAGGTTCTCATAAGCTCTTCTGGTGTTAATCTCAGCCGTAGACTGGCTTATTATTGTTCTCACCAGAACCTTGAACGGGTCTCCAGCTACCTTCGAAATGCTTGGAACCTTGAATTTAGACTCCAACGTCTTTAATACGAGTCTAGCTCTGACCCTGTCTCCTTCTTTCAACATCTCCTTTAGAATTAAGGCTTTCCACGCTAAAAATAAGTATGTTCATCCATTCCCAGCTTGTCTATTCTCCGTCTCTTTTATAAGCGGAACGACACATTTATCTTCTGGAGGTAGACATGTTGAGGGAGAATAGGCTTCGGGAACTACTCAGGAAGGGTGAACCAAGCATAGGCACGCGAATAGTTGCGGCGTGGCCTGGACTTGTCGAGATGATCGGGTATACGGGAGTCTACGATTATGTTGAGTTTCTAAGCGAGTATGGACCATACACCTTATATGACTTCGACAATTTAGCCAGGGCAGCTGAGCTGGTCGGAATCTCCTCAATGATAAAGATAGACCAGGAGCCCAGAGTTTACTTGGCTGAGAGAGCCTTAATGGCTGGCATACAGAACGTGCTCTTCGCGGATATTAGAACGGTGGAGGATGCTGAATTAGCTGTCCGCGCAGTTAGGGCTGAACCTAAAGGTGTAAATGGGTTCAGGATGGATAGGAGGATAGGATATGGCGCCCGCATAGCCTCAGCTGAGGATGTCGTTAAAATGTGCGAAGATGCAGTTGTGGCGTTTATGATAGAGAAGAAATCAGCCGTTGAGAATCTTGAGGAGATACTTTCCGTAGACGGGGTAGATATGGTTCAGTTTGGACCTGCGGATTACTCACTGAGCATAGGATTGCCTGGACAGTATAGTCATCCGAAGGTTAGGGAGGCCGAGTTGAAGACTATAAAGACAGCCTTAAAGATGGATGTAGCTCCCAGAGCCGAGATAAACAGTCCTAAAGATGCAAAGAGATACTTGGAGCTTGGCGTGCGGCACTTCAGCTTAGGAACAGACGCAGGAATCCTATATAACTGGTGGAAGCAGAACGGAGACGAGCTTAAGAAGATACTCTCAAAGATATAGAAGAGACTTGAAACGGAGACTTCCCACATTTTTTGATTCTTTTGCGCATCTGATCGTTTGAAGGGTTCTTAATTGTTGAAGACGAAGATTTTCAGGGAGACTGTTGAAGAGAAAGGAACAACATATCTAGCCACAATGCTTGAGATGAAGAATGCCTACATCTTCCTCTTAAGCGAGGGTGAAGAAAAACTTGGGACGCTCGCCGTGTCCGTGCCCCAGAGACCCGGCATAGTGGGACCTCCTCTTTCCTCGGTGCTACTTGGGGAGAGAAATTCCATGCTTAGTAGAATGTTAGCGGAGAGCCTCGCTAGGAGACTTGGAAAGATAATTCTCCTATCAATCTTTACGAGGCATGAGGCAGGCAGAAAAGTCTCACACATATTTTTAAGTCTCCTAGACAAACTCTTGAAGAAAGCGGAGACCGGAGATGAGCCTTAGAATCTTCTTGAATGAGCTTGAGAAGAAGGGAGAGGTTCTCCACATACATGAGAGAGTCTCTCCAAGGTTCGAGATGGCATCTGTGATTCAGGAATTCTCAGAGGGGCCAGTTCTATTCTTCGAGAGAGTTGAAGGACACGATACAAGAGTGGTGGCGAATCTCTGTGGAACGCGAGGCAGAATCTGCTCAGCCCTGAAGACTTCTCAGAATGAATTATACATGAGGCTATCTGAAGCTCAAAGGAATCCTCTCAAGCCGGAGGTCGCCGAGGAAGCTCCTGTGATGGACGTTCATGAAAAACCGGACTTGAGCAGGATTCCGGTGCTACTTCATTTTGAGAGGGACGCAGGGCCCTACATAACGGCCGCAGCGGTCTCGGCGCGAAGTCTAGATGGGAAGGTTGAGAACGTCTCGGTTCATCGGCTCCTTGTGCTTGACAGAAACCATCTGGTCATACGGCTAGTTCCACGCCACCTCTTCAAGCTTTGGAGCATGGCTAAGAAGAAGAGGAAAGATCTAGAAGTCGCGATCTCGATAGGGCTTCATCCAGCTGTACTTTTGGCGGCTGCCTCTTCCCCTCCATTCGGCGTAAGCGAGTATGCCGTAGCAAATAGGCTGCTCGGCGGATCCCTTAAACTCGTCAAGTGTATGGAGATAGATGCGTATGCACCGGCTGAGGCTGAGCTTGTGCTTGAGGGAAGGATCTCATTCGAGAGGGAGGCTGAGGAGGGACCGTTCGTGGACATAACTGGCACATACGACATAAGCCGGAAGCAACCAGTAGTGGAGATAGTCAACATCATGCATAGAAAAGACTATATTTATCAGGCTCTTCTTCCCAGCGGTCCGGAGCATCGCTTGCTAATGGGGCTGCCTCGGGAAGCCGCAATATATGAGGCTGTGTCCAAGGTGGTTCCAAGGGTTAAGGCTGTGAATCTCTCTAATGGAGGATGCGGGTGGCTCCACGCTGTGATCTCGATAGAGAAGCAGGCTGAGGGCGACGGTAAAACTGCCCTTCTAGCAGCCTTTGCAGCTCATCCAAGCCTTAAACACGCAGTAGTTGTCGATTCGGATATCGACGTGTTTAATCCACGGGAGGTTGAGTGGGCCGTAGCCCTACGGTTTCAAGCAAGCGAGGACTTGATAGTTGTGCCTAACGCCAGGGGCTCAACGCTTGACCCCTCAGCGGATCAGAAGCGCGGCTTAACCTCGAAGATGGGAATAGATGCTACTCGGCCGCTGAACATTCCAAAGGAGAACTTTGAGAAGGCACGCATTCCATCCACCCAAAAAGTCGCCGAATTGATTGATAGACTCAGGAGAAAAACGTGGCCGTAAAAGTTGCTACTGGCAAGCCTCCTCTATACATCTGTCCAGGGATGAGAAGACTGTCTCCACCTTATTCATTGTAGGAGCATAGTACGCAGTCTTAGCCGAATTCGTCATTAGAACATCGACGCCGATCTCCTTAAGCCACGTGACAACGGCGCATGTATCAGATAGAACCTTCCCGCCGGCAGCCTCTATGATCTTAACATATCTCTCAGCCTTCCTCCTGACATATCTAGATGTGCAGATCCATAACCTGACATCTCTCCTAACCCTTCTACCCTCAATCTTTAAGGCTACATGCTTGATCTCTTCAGCTGAGCAATGCGGACAACCTATGTAAACCATGTCCGGAGGCTCATTAGTCGTTGATAGAGACTCAAAGGCATTTTTCAAATCGTTCATGTCAACGCTTACGACCTCAAGCTCTCCGGAGACCCTCGGGCATGAAGCCTCCGGATAAAATATAGATGCCATGCCTGTAGAGGCCATAGCTGATCCCAGATGCTTCAGCTCAGTCTCTCCAGCACACGTCAGCCCGCTGAAGCATGGAATCTCATCCTCCAAGAGTCTTCCCACATGCGCCCCAAGCGCTCCATAATCTGCCTCGCTCCTTAGGCACGGCTCAACCTTTACTAGAACATTTGCGAGGCGATTCTCAGGTTTGTGAACGCCATAGTTCGGGGTCTTACCGATCAACGCAGCCGCTAAGGCACTCGGCCCGCCTTCTCTATTCGTCCATGAATGTAGAACCGAGTTTGCGTAGACCACTGTTGAGGATTCGGCCCATGCTAGATGCGCATCCTCTTTAGGCTTACTAACATAGTAGGGTGTACATGTTAGGATCATGTCGATCCCCATGTTTCGGTATATCTCGATTATTCTGTTCTGCTTCTCCTTGACTTCGAAGATTCCTATCATCTCTTCTGGATGGCTATAGTCTATCCCCGCGGGGTTCGCCGTTGATTTAACCATTACCTTCACCCCAGACTTGCCTAGGGCCTCAAGGAAGTCGATAGATGCATCTCCAATAGTCTTGTAGGAGACGCCGGAGATATGAGCTGATTCTATTGGTATTAGCCTATCCGCCCCGAAGAGGTCGCCGAGCTTCACGAGAATCCTCATGGCTACCTGGTACGCCCAACCCTTCTCGCCGTCGAGTATTCTCTCCTCTTCCCTGCTTAGGTACATGAGCCGTCCCTCTCGAGTATTACAACTGTGCCTTCGTCGCCGTTAACCTCGACAAGGTCGCCCGTTCTTATCTGAGAGACATCAATTTCATCAACCATTGGAACCTCGGCGATTACCGCTCCGACCACCACGACGGGGTCCGCCTTCTCGTTCACTATTGCCTTTGGGCCTACGCCTCTTCTTACAAGCGAGTAGAGAACATAGCTTCCGACTGTTGATCCATGTCCATGGGGGAAGCATAGAACGGCGCCTCCTATCTTTTCTCCATTAAGGTCATGGTTCTTCTCAATTATTACTCCGGTTTCTGGATCGACCCCGCCTAGGAAGCTTAATGGATTCTTGGACACAAGGGCCTTTCCTCGGGTTCTCCCTCCCGTTATAGGTCTTCCCTTCAGAACTATCGGCAACGCGTTTCCCCCAGATCAAAGAAGAAAATATCCAACGTAGGATAAGAAGATTCTCCCTTGTAAAGTGGAGCTATAGATGAATTCACAGATTGAGGATAGCGCTGCGCCTTATTATAGGAGTCACCGAGATGGAAAGCATGGTTTCATATATAATCCGCCGGATAAAAGCACTGGTCGGCCTGCAGTAACCAGGGAGGAGAGATCTACGGCTATTTACCCGCGTAATCTCCACTGGCTACTATCAACATGCCTCAGTAC
>JAGGZB010000147.1 GCA_021162225.1 Candidatus Bathyarchaeota archaeon
CATTTGGATCTCCGACACCCTTCCTAGACTCGGCTATCAGGGCGCTTAGAGACGGCGGCCTCTTAGCCTTAACCGCAACTGATATGGCTCCTCTATGCGGAGTTCACCCTAAAGCAGCACTTAGGAAATACGGCGGATTATCGATTAGAACCGAGTATTGCCACGAGATAGCGATGAGGCTCCTTATAGGCTCGCTGGTGATGGCGGCGGCGAAGCACGACATCGGCGTAAAGGTACTTTTCAGCCACAAATCAAACCATTACATCCGAGTCTATGCGATGCTCCTTCATGGCGCCAGAAGAGCCGATGAATCCATAGAAGAGATGGGGTACATACTGCATTGCTTCAACTGCTTCCATAGAGAAACCCTCCGAGGCTTCACATGTGCGGAAAAGAGATGCCGATTCTGCGGCGCCGCCATGGGAATCTCCGGTCCCCTCTGGCTTGGAAGACTGGCAGATGGGGGCTTCTGCGAGAGAATGGAGAGGGAAGCGCTAAGAAGGGAGAAACTGGACCGGCGTGTGGGAAATATAATCTCCACGGTTCATAGGGAGTCAGACGGTCCAGCAACATACTTCGTGATAGACAAGATCTGTGACAAGCTCAGCTTGCCCCCTCCGCCGATGAGAAGGGTTGCGGAGAACCTCATGGAAAAGAACTTTAAAGTCTGGCCAACTCACTTCAACCCAAATGGCATAAGAACGGACGCACCAGCGAGAGTAGTCGTCGAATCAGTCAGAATCTCAGCTCAGTCGCCGTCCTGAAATCTCCACAACCTCGAGGCTTATATCCGCGGCTCTAACAGAATGCGTCAATGCCCCCACAGATATAACGTCAGGCCCTAACCTGGCATATTTGAGGATATTCTCCTCCTCTACTCTTCCGGAGACCTCGATTATAACCTTCCCCCTCAATCCCCTATCCTCTAAAGCCTCAATTGTACGCTTCGCCTCCTTCACGCTCATATTGTCAAGCATTAATATGTCAACTCCGCATTCAGCAGCCTCCAGTGCCTCCTCTAAGCTCTGAACCTCAACTTCTATCTTCTTAGAGAAGCTCGCGGCTGAACGAGCTCTCTGAACGGCCTCCCTAACGCCTCCTGCAACCCTAATGTGGTTATCTTTTATCAGCACGGCGTCGTCAAGCCTGAAGCGATGCGGATCTCCCCCGCCAATTGCAACGGCCCTCTTATCTAAGAGGCGGAGTCCAGGAGCCGTCTTCCTAGTCGCAGCTATTCTCACGTTGAATCCCGCTCTCCGAACGATCTCGACGATCCTCTTCGTCTGCGTCGCTATGCCGCTCATCCTCATCAATATATTCAGAACTGTTCTCTCAGCAGATAGAATGTCCCGAGCTCTGCCATACACCTCCGCTAAGACCGTTCCTGCATCAACCTTCTCTCCATCCCTAACTTTAGCTCTAAAGTCTACACCTATCGCCTCGAAGATAACCGAGGCCTCATAAAGGCCTGCTACGACCATTGGCTCCTTGGCAATTATATGTGCGGAGGCCATAGCCTCAGCTGGGACAATAGCCTCCGTAGTTACATCGCCCATGCCTAAGTCTTCTCTGAGAAACTCCATCAATCTCTCACGCAGAATCGCCTTTTCCATCGAGACCTAAACCTCTCCTTAAAGATTCAGATCGCTGCTTATGTCCCAACGACTATGCTTCCGGAGATCTTTCTTAAAGTTGCAATCGCTGAGAGTGCGGCAATATAGCTTGTCTTAGGATTCTCTGGAAACGGCTTATTAATAGTTCGCGTCAATATCTCCCCAAACTCCCCCCTAACATGAATCTCATGCATTATATTCTCAGCTTTGGGATCAGCGATTATTCTAACTCGCGTCCTATCCGGACCTACGCCTGCAAGGCTCAGAGACGCCGAGACATTCACGTTTCTAGGAAAGAGCTTCACAGCCTCTCTGGCAGGTCCCTCAAAGAGGAGAATTGGCTTGTCAAGCCTTGATAGATTTATTCCCCGCTTCTTAACGAGCGGAGCTCCCTCAAAGCTGCGGGGAGGCTTTCTAGTGATCAGCAAAACCTCATCTATGTCCCTCACAGCTGCTGCCTTCACATTATCTAAGCCGACTATCGCCCCGGAGGGAACATATACTTTCCCTCCGCTCCGCTTCGCCGCATTAGAGACTTCCCTGAATAATTCCTCATCAAGCAGTGCCCCCGTACTCATTACCATAAAGTCCTTTCCTTCAGAGAGGGCCTTAACAGCGTATTGTCTCACTGCTTCCTGAGAAGCCGCCTCTATAACGAGCTGAATCTTCTCATCCTTGAGAAGTTCATCAGCATTCCTAGCGATTCTGGGCTTCTTAGAGAGGGACGAAACTAGCTTTTCAGCATGTTCCCTAACGATGTCATAAACTATCTCTAACTCGACATCCCCCGCTTCTCCATCATCAATAGCCCTAGCTATTACGGATCCGATGGAGCCGCATCCAATCAGTCCCGCGATTATCGTTCCAATCCCAGCTTTCAACTTTTTTCTTATTTACAAGCCGAAACTGGCTTATGCAGTTAAGACAAACGGTAACTAAAAAGATTTACTCTTCCATGCCATAGAAAAGAAATTTTATATATGATTGTGATCCTTTAGCAGAGGAGTTAACTACCTAAAACTTTAAGGGTTGGGGATCAGTATGTGGGTGATAGCGCCAATCTCAGCAGTCGCCTCAGTGCTCACTGCTGGACTTCTATATGGCTACGTGAACAGGCAGGATTCTGGAACTAAAAGGATGAGGGAGATAGCGGAAGCGATAAGGGAGGGTGCAGACGCATTCTTGAAAAGGGAATATACGGTTCTCGCCTACTTCGTCGCTGTAGTATCAGTAGTCCTCGCCGTCTTTCTAGGAAATCCCCTCATAGCCCCAGTATACATATTCGGCTCAATCTGTTCAGGACTCGCAGGCTTCTTCGGCATGCACGTAGCGTTAAAGGCTAATGTTAGGACGGCTAATGCGGCTCGGGAAGGGCTTAACCGAGCCTTCCTCATAGCGTTCAGAGGAGGCGCGGTAATGGGACTGTCAGTAGTTGGCATGGGCCTACTCGGCATAAGCATAATCTACGCACTAACTGGGAATCCAGAGCTCATACTTGGCTATAGCTTTGGAGCAAGCGCCATGGCTCTCTTCGCTAAGGCTGGAGGGGGAATCTATACGAAGACAGCGGATGTCGCCGCAGACCTCGTTGGGAAGGTTGAGATAGGCATCCCCGAAGATGATCCCAGAAACCCAGCTGTCATCGCGGATAACGTTGGCGACAATGTTGGAGATGTAGCCGGGATGGGTGCCGACCTATTTGACTCATATGTAGCCAGCGTAGTTGCAGCTATGATTCTCGGCGCCGAACTGGGAAGCACAAGCCCGGTAGGGCTGGAGAATATCCCACTTATCTTCGCAGGCCTTGGAGTAATCGCTTCTCTTATGGGCGTCGCAGTCGTCAGGGTTGGAAAAAGAGGAAACCCAGGTAAAGCCCTAAATTTCGGCACATACTTCACCTGTATAGCCTTCGCCGTGCTTACGC
>JAGGZB010000138.1 GCA_021162225.1 Candidatus Bathyarchaeota archaeon
CCTCAGCTTTTCCGAGCTCTACGCCTAGATATAGTGCGTGAGGAATGGATGATATTAGTCTTCTTCTCAGAATCTCATCATATATAGATCTCGCATTTTTACCCCTTATTAGCAGCCTTCCTTTACGCCCGCGGTAGAGAACCTCGATCCATCCATCTTGGTGATTAACATTCACTGTGAAGAAGCCGAGAGGATCCTGAGGATATTCAATCATTTCATTAATAGCTTCAGCTATTACCGCGCCTTCTAGATCTAACCTAGACTCTATAATTCTCTTGTTCTTGAGTATCAGAAGGTCTAAGCCTAAGTCTTTAGGCGGAGTTTTCCTCTTCCACGCGACCGTAGCCATCTGTGAGGCTATTTTAGCCTCAGCCGTTGACCCAGCCGTTTTGGCGCTTTTTTCAACTACGAGAACCAAGCTGACTCCCGCCTCCGCCGCGAGCATCGTCAAAAGAGCATTAACCCCCACGGAATCCACATCTATTAGCTCTGTGACGTTGCAGAGTCCCATTAGCAAGGGGATTTCTGAATATTCACGTTTGAACATACGGTAGACTATTAAGGACTCTAAGGTTCCTGTAGGTTCTGAAAGATTTATGGGCTCAAGCACAGGGTCAGCGATGATCTTATTAATTCCATACTTAATGGCGGTTTGGATATTCTTTTTTAGGAACTTCAGTTTGTCCTCAGTGGTTCTCGCAAAGGTTCCTTTTTTTGAGTCGTATGGTATAATAACCGCGGGCACATGCCGTATTTGACTTGCAACTTTCTTTATATTTCCGAATTCAAGGCTCATGACCATGTCCGCTCCCGCCTTGACGCCTGCGATAATCTCGCTTGGAATGATGGAGTCTATGGCTAAGGGAGCATCAAGTTCCTTCTTGATTAGCATGACGCAGTCTTTTACTCTTTCCGGATTTGCGACGCCGGCTTGAAATCCCAAGCTTAGGATGTCCGCTCCGTCTTCCATGCGTTTCTTGGCGATCCTGATAAGTTCGTCCTCATCAAGGAGATGCGCCTCAGTTATTTCTGACACGACTCTTATTGGAGGAGGATCGATCGGAATGACTACCCCACCGACCCTTATATGGGGCTTAGAAGCAGCTGATGTCTCCGTCTTCTCAAGAACTTCCTTTGCATATCTGTAAATTTTATCGGAGATAAGTTCGTCGGCTGGGATATCCGGTGACAATCCTCTCGGATCGCATATCTCCAGAAGCACAGGTATATCGGCTGCGTGTTTAGGTCCTTTAACCACTTTTATTCCTGTGGCTTCTTCAACAGGCTTCATTGATTCCTGTATTGCTCCAGGAACCATTATCAAGTCGTAATCTTTAGGTCTAATTTTCTTTAGATGCGAAATGATCAGTTGAGACGTTGCGAGCGAAGCTACCTCAATCGGCATCGCTGATACGTGAACTTCATACCTTGACGGGCATGTGCTAACTATTTCGCGAAGCATAGGTTCAGCCAATTTTCCAGTTAACAAGAGAATCTTCAAGGGATATCCTGGTAACAGCTAATATTGGCTTCTGTTTAAAAACGTATCATTCCTCTTTTGACATGATGCGGTTAAGCGTGTTATTGTGATACTACGGTGGTTCCCTCTACGAGTATCGGCGGCGTGTATACGCTCATTATTGTAGCTCTTCTATCTCTGCCTATGGTGACTATCCTATTCAGTGACTCAAAGGCATTACCCGAAATCATCGTCTCTCTGAGCGGGAATTTTATTTCTCCGCCTTTTATATAGACTGCCTGCTTAGCTACTCCTGAGAATTCGCCGCTTTCATTTGAGACGTTCCCGCTAAATCTATTCACAAATATACCCTCATTTACTTCTGAAATCATCTCTTCTAGGCTCTTCGTCCCCGAACTGACGAGGAGATTCGATATGGATATCGATGGCAGGCTCGAATAGCTCTCTCTAGCGGCGTTTCCTGTGGATTTTTTGTTGACCTTATTTGCTGTGTATGTATCATAGAGAAAACTTTTCAAGATGCCGTTCTCGATGACAACGGTTTTCTGAGATGGAACGCCCTCATCATCGAATGGGGACGAGCCTAAACCGTATGGCAATAAGCCATCATCGATTACTGTTAGGCTTCTGGCTGATACAGACTCACCTATCTTATCAGCCCAGAGGCTTCTACCTCTCTGTACATTATCAGCATTTACATTACTTATCAAGGGAGCGAACAGAATCTCGCTTGCAACCTCTGGACTTAGGATCACATCGCCTCTGAATGGTTTAATCCTCCTAGCGCCAAGCGAAAGTAGAGCCTTCTTGGCTGCGAGTTCACCTACCCTGCGAGCTGAAAAGTCTTTGAGTGTTCTTGAAACATCATATTCATACGCGAAGCTAGAAGCTTCTCCTTGTTCCTTCGCGACGCAAATCAAATAGAAAGATATGAAAGTTCCCTCGCTGTAGAGGTTTATTCCATGAGAGTTTGAGATGGCAATCTCTGTTGAAGACACCGTCAGTTTTCCTTCATCAATCGAGACTCGTGAGTCAGCCTCTTTAGCGGCCTCATAGCCTTCAAGAACCATGTTGAGAGCCTCATCTAGCGTGAGGTTGGCTAGGTTCTCATCATATAAGCCCTCTGGAGCTGGAGGAATCTTCTCTGGAAGCGGTAGAGAAACCCAATCTGGGTTTCTAGGCGATACGCTGGCGAGTTTAGATGCGTCCCTGCATGTTTCTTGGATGGTCTGTTGGTCTAACATCGACGCGAAAGCGAATCCCATCCTCTTATCCTTTATAACTCTAATGCCTATTCCGCGCCGAATCTTCATTCTTTCGCTTTGAATCTCTCCTCTCTCCAAGACTATCTCTATGACCCTTTGTCTCTGCACGAATCCTTCAGCTTCATCAACGCCTAATTTTTTAGAGCTCCTAACGGCTGATTCGGCAATTTCAATCAAGTCGCTGATTCTATCTCCCTCCGACTAACAGTTTAGTTTTAACACTAGGTCCTCCTATTCCAACGTAATTTGGTTGTTCTTTGCCGCAGATTCCAATGTTCATTTCGAAGTCTCTTCCTACACCTTTAATGTTGTTCAGAACTTCAAATGCGTTTCCGCTTATAGTTGCTCCTCGGTAAGACTCTTTAAGATCTCCATTCTTTATTCTGATAGCTTCTTGCACAGCGAACATGAATTCTCCGTTAAAGTCGGCTTGTCCGCCCCCGCCGCCTCTTAGAATATATCCATCTTTAATGTCTTCTATTAATTCATCAATCGTCCAGTCTCTAGGTTCAATGTACGTGTTCCTCATGCGAATGATCGGGTCATATTCAAAACTCCAAGCTCTAGCGTTTCCCGTAGGGGTGACTCCAAACTGACTGGCTGTTTCACGAGAGTGCATGAAACCCTTAACTACTCCTCTATCGATTATCACGGTTCTTTGGGTTGGCACCCCTTCGTCGTCATACTTCATTGTTCCAAATCCATACGGCATTAAACCGTCGTCGACAAGCGTCACCGTCTCAGATGCTACTTTCTTACCCACTTTATTTGATAGAAAACTCCCCGTATAAACTAAATCGGCTTCAGCTGTGTGTCCTATTGCCTCGTGAGCTAGTAGGCCGACGATTTTGTTCTCCAAAACAACGTCGTAGTAGCCTCCTGGAACAACTCGTTTAGGAGCTATTCTAACAGCTCTACTGGCTGCTTTTAATGCTGCTTCCCTTAAAGGAGTATCCTTAAATATTTCGAGGCCTCCCTGTCTCCCTGTGCTTTCATAAGCCGAAGCTATATTCCCCTTTGACTTTGCAATGATGCGTGCCGTTCCGAAGCATCTGACGATTCTCTGCTTGATCCTTGCGCCTTCAGAATTCACGAAGAATATTTCGTCGTCAACTACGGATAAGTTAAGGGTTGTGGATACTACTTTCTCGGAGTACTCGTGTGCTTCAGTATCTGCATCTAAGACCTCTCCAACGAGGCTTTCTAGATCTTCATTTCGCGGGTCTTTCTTCATACAAGTTTTGTACTCGTCGACGTGCGGCTCAGCCGGGGCCATCTTAACACGCCGCTTCTTCAACGGCTTCGAAGAGCGAGCGAGAATCCTTGCATCTGTTAGGATGCTCAATAAATTCCTTTTGTCAATGATGGTTGTTGAGGAGAAGCCCCAGCTACCATCAACTAGTGCTCTTGCACATGCTCCTCTATTTAATCCCTTGACGATCCTTTCAACCTGTCCGTCCTTAACGACCACGGAAAAGACCCTTCGAGTATGACCCCGCATTTCAATATATTCCGCGTCAACACGCGACAAACATGTATCAAGCAAGTCGATCATGATAGTTCATCTCTTACATGCTTAAACACACATATGATATCTAAATATATCATTTTGCAAACAAAGCATAGAAAATGAGGAGGATACGTAGCGAGCACCGGTGCTATTGGATGAGGCGAGGATAAACGTCATTATCGAGGAGCTTAAGCATCTAGATTAGAAGATGCTGATGAAGAATAGAAAATGATTCTCCTCCCCCTTCTAAGTTAGCTTCCAAAGTTTGGAGGGAAAGATAATTATCTTAAAAAAGAGAAGGGAAGGTTTAGTCTAGCTTGTAGGCGGCCTTACCTTTAAGACTTCCTTGTTCACTAGATTCGGCGGAACTTTCCCTTCAAGTATGGCTATCATATTCTCTACTGCCATAAGCGCCATTTTAGTTCTGGTCGCTATGCTTCCGCTTGCTATGTGAGGTGAAGCTGTTACGTTATCTAGTTTAAGCAGAGGATTATCTGGATCGGTTGGTTCCTTCTCCCATACATCAAGCCCGGCGGCCCAGATCCATCCTTCCTTAAGGGCTTTGTATAGAGCTTTCTCATCGACTACTGGACCGCGTGAAGTATTGATTAGACAGGCTGTTTTCTTCATCAGCTTGAGTCTCTCTTCGTTTATTAAGTGCCTAGTTGATGGGAGGAGAGGAACGTGAAGCGTGACGAAATCTGACTCCTTAAGTAGGGTTTCAAGGTCCACGTATTTGGCTCCCAGCTCCTTCTCAGCTTTCTCGTTTCTCACTACATCGTAGTATAGTATCTTCATGTTCATTCCCTTGGCTCTGCGGGCGACAGCGGTGCCTATCCTTCCCATGCCTATTATGCCTATAGTCTTGCCCCATATATCCTGTCCAAGAAGCATCATCAGTCCCCATGGTATCTTCCACTTTCCAGACCTTACGTATCTGTCCGCTTCAGCGATTCTCCTAGCGGTAGCCATCAAGAGGGCGAAGGCATAATCGGCCGTGGTCTCCGTTAAAACTCCAGGCGTATTTGTCACATAGATTCCTTTTTCCGTCGCAGCTTTTATATCGATATTGTCGTAGCCTACGGCTACCTGGCTTATTCCTCGAAATTGAGGGCCAGCAGCTTCGATAACTTCTCTATCGATTCGCTCCGTGAGAAGGCAGATCAGTCCGTCAACTTCCCTCATTTTCTCTTTCAAGAGGCTCTTCGGAGGCGGTATCTCTTCCGGCCAAACCTCAACCTCAAATTTTGACTTTAAAAGATCCATTGCCTCTTGAGGCAACTCCCGAGTCAAATAAACCTTTTTTCTGTCTGACAACTGTAAGTATCTCCTCCGTCTATTTTTAACGATTACGTGGCTTTTTATTTTTTTACTCTCCAAAATATTAGATTTAGGACCGGATGAGGCTCGCCGGAATTACCAAAAGAAAAAAATATATGCTACATTCCATATTGATCGATTAGAAACCTTTCCTTATGAAATATAAGAGTCTTATATGGAATTTTGAGGATGGAGGTTATGCGTGTAAATGAATGAGATGGAAGAAGCCCGACAACTTCTTGAGGAATGGAAGAAAGACGCCTACATCTTTGGACTTGACGTTCTTGAGAAAGCTGGAGAAGCCGCGAAGAGCTTCGGCGATCACACCCTCATAGTTGGAAGTAGCTCTCAATGGGCTCAGAAACACCTAGAAAAAATAATGAATTCTCTTGAAGCTGAAGGCGTTTCATATAACGTTGTACGTGGAGCGAGGCCTAACTGTCCCCGTGAAGATCTCTATCGTATAGCGTTGCAGATATCTAATCATAGACCCGACAGTGTGATAGCGTTTGGAGGTGGAAGCACCATAGATGGAGTGAAGGCAGCAATCGTGTTAGCAACATATAAACCTTCAGAGGTGTCTGAGGCGCTTAGAGTAGAATGGGACGTTGCAGGCACAATTGATCCATACTTCGGAACTGGAATGGTGACAAAAGTAAAAGAGGCGACAGGGAGAGAGCTGATTCCCATGATCGCTATTCAGACAGCTGCAAGCTCAGCAGCTCATCTAACAAAATATTCGAATATTACGGATCCTCTTGTGGGTCAGAAAAAACTTATCGTCGACGATGCGATAACGCCTCCGAAAGCAATCTTTGATTACAGGGTTACTGTAGGTGCGCCTAAAAGTCTAACGCTCGACGGCGCCTTAGACGGCATCGCCCATCTCTGGGAGGTCTTCATGGGAGCAACAGGCAAAGACTACTATGAAAAGTCTAAGCATATTACATCGCTTGGATTCAGATTGATCATTAAGAACTTGAAGTCGGCGTTAGAGGATGATGTTGACGCGAGAGTTGCATTAGGACTTGGAACAGACCTCGGCGGATACTCCATAATGATCGGTGGAACCAACGGTCCTCACCTAGGTAGCTTCTCGCTTGTGGATGTTCTCTCTCATGGAAGAGCATGCGCTATTCTTCTTCCATATTATACAGTCTTCTTCTCGCCGAGTATTCAAGATCAGTTAATTGTAGCTGGAAAAATACTCCAAGAAGCAGGATTCATTGCTAGAGATCTTGATCTCCAGAATCTTCCAGCAAGGGAACTTGGAGAGACCGTAGCTAAGGGAATGATAGCATTCAATAAGTCGCTTGGCTTCCCCACAACATTAAGAGAAGCTGGCGCGACAGAAGATCATCTGGAAAGGATGCTTAACGCTGCGAAAGATCCCCAGCTAAAAATGAAGCTTCTAAACATGCCTGTCCCATTAGATCCCGAAGCAGGAGATATAGAAAAATACATGAAGGGAGTGCTGAAGGCAGCCTTTAACGGAGACTTTAGCCAAATAAAAACGAAATAGGTCTCGTAAATCGAAAGATAAGCCAGCATTAAAGACAAAACTTTATTTAATTATCTCTTATCTTTGCCACGCTTCACCTTGGCTTACCAAATAACAACTTATATTCTTTGATGCATAGATTACTGTCGATCCAGAATGGGCCCGTAGCCTAGAATGGATAGGGCGCAGATTGACGCGTAAGCCTTCGGAGCTTAAAGGCGAAGGAAGCCTGAGGTCCTGGGTTCAAATCCCAGCGGGCCCGCCATTTTTAAGGAGGTCTTTATGTAATCGATTAGAAAACCATGAAGGTTATGTGATCATGGCATCTTTCTCCTCGCTAAACTTAATCAAAAGCGGGTCTCTATTGAACCGAAGCAACAATGTAGATATAATCTGCTTGAAGAGAAAAATTCCGTGCGCGTTAAGCATTAATTCAGTAAAGCCATGCTATATTCTTGTTTCTGAATAACCAAAACATCATCTAAATATCTGAAGACGGAAGATGTGCTTACAGGGTGGTGGCTAAGTGGTTAGGGTGCATTTAGAGCTCATTGGAAGGGATGCTTCACGCGCTGCTAAACGTGGAGATGTTACAGTAATAGTTGATGCTCTCCGGAGTAGCTCAACGATCATTACTGCCTTGTCAAATGGCGCTCGAGGAATCATCCCTGCCCGTACACTAAAGGAGGCCATTCAGCTCTCTGAGAGACATCCAGAAGCATTATTGGCTGGAGAAAGGAACATGGTTAAACCTCCAACTTTTCATATGGGTAATTCGCCGCTGGAATATGCTCGGAACGTGGTCTTAGGGAGAACAATTATACTGACGACGACCGATGGCACAAAAGCTATAAAGCTGGCAAGTAAGGGCGCAAGGGCAGTTCTGATCGGCGCCTTCTTAAATGCAAGTTCGGTCGCGCGTGCTAGCTATGATCTCGCATTGAAAATGAAAGCCGATATTTCATTAATCGCCGTTGGTAAGAAGGGAAATTTTGCACTTGAAGATTTTCTGGGAGCGGGCTTTATTATTAGAAGGCTTCCTAACGTACAGAAGTTAATCGATAGTGCCCTTATGGATGACAGTGCTTTATGGGCTTATTACTCGGCAGAGATTGCTGAGAAAAATCTAAAGGAAGTCATCTATCAAGGCGAGCATGCTAAAAAGCTAAGGGCCTTTGGTCTCTATAAGGATGTAGAGTTCTGTTCAAGAGTTGATATCTTCAACTCTGTGCCTATATTAGAAAAATCGATTCTGGTGGAGTATAGGATCCCGTGAAAAGCATTATTGTATCCGTCAACTCTACCTTTTTTAATGCATCTGGAATCATCCAGGAGAATATTAACATGTCATGCATATAGATATTTAAGTAACGGTTGTCTATTCTTTTTATAATAGTGAGGATTCAGCGAGGATTCACTGGGGCGTCAATATGGGCAAGAAAAAGGTGATCAGCGAAGAAGATCTTGACGAGATGGTACTTCCGGCAGGTACCGATGTCTTCGGGATAGCTTTGAAGCTTCTCGGTAACGATCGCGTACTTGTGAAGTGCCAAGATGGATATGAGAGAATTTGTAGGATCCGCGGTAAGATGAAGAGAAGGGTATGGATAAGGGTAGGCGATGTGGTGCTTGTAAGCCCATGGGATTTCCAGTCTGAGACTCGGGGAGATATAATTTGGCGTTATACTAAAGGTCAAGCTGAATACTTGCGAAAGCAGGGGCTTTTAAAGCTCTGAGGAAGTCTCCAAGAGGTTTTTAAAAAGATGACTATTGAGGATCGATTAAGGAAGAAACTCGAGCAGAGAGAAAAGTCTTATGAAGCTAAGCAGTTAATGAAAGAGAAGCGAAGCGAGGAGTATGAGGCCCTAGAGGAAGTTTTCGATAAGCCTACGCTGATGACTATCTATGAACTCATGAATAAAGGGTGGATAGATGAGATTTACGGCGCTGTTAAGGCTGGTAAAGAGTCGAAGCTTTATTGGGGCAGACATCCCGATGGAACGGAACTTGCTATTAAAATTTACTTGACTGTTACAGCTGAGTTTAGGAAGGGCATGCTCACGTATATAGCTGGAGATCCGCGTTTTGAACGTTTTAGGAAGAATCCACGTAGTATAATTTATCTATGGGCTAGGAAGGAATATAGAAACTTAACAGAAGCCTATCAAGCTAAGGTCAGAGTTCCAAAGCCTTACACGGTCAAAAATAACGTCCTCTTGATGGAGTTCATCGGAAAAGACGGAGTTAGTGCGCCCTTGCTTAGAGAAGTACGTCTCTCCAATCCTGAGCAGATATATAAGCAGTTGCTTCTGTACATTGAGAGACTATATGTGAAGGCGAAGCTGGTTCACGGAGACTTAAGCGAATATAATATTATGATATGGAATGATGAGCCGGTTATCTTTGATGTATCCCAAGCGGTTTCTATAGAACATCCTAATGCCGACCAGTTTCTACTAAGGGATATCGAGAGGATCAATCATTACTTTAAGCGGTTAGGTGTTGATATCCATCCTTCAGAGGAGGTTTTTAGGAGGATAAAGGATGCCGCAGCTATTCGTTAAGATTCCCAGAGAGAGGATAGGGGTTCTAATAGGACCTAATGGTGAAACTAAGCGTGAGATAGAGGAGAATCTAAACGTTAGGCTCGAAGTGAATAGTGGAAGCGGAGATGTTACAATAAATTTAAATGAAGATTCAAATGACCCATTTCAGCTATTTAGGGCTAGAGATATTGTCTTAGCCATCGGCAGGGGCTTCTCGCCTCAGCGTGCCTTTCGTCTATTGCGCAATGAGGATGACATACTCACGATTATTGATCTTCGAGAGATATTTGGAAAGAATAAATCTGATATTAAGAGGGTTAAGGGCAGGATAATCGGAAAAGACGGAAAAACTCGGAGAATAATAGAGGAGTCTACTGAGACTTATATCTCGGTATATGGACATACGGTTTCAATAATAGGCGGAGTTGAGGGGTCTAGAATAGCTAGGGAAGCAATAGACATGCTCATAAGGGGAAGCCAGCATGCAACTGTGTACAGGTTTCTCCAGAGGAAGAGACACGAGCTTAAGAAGAGGGAGCTCGAGCTCTGGGAAGGTAGACCTCTCGTACCGGAGAAATACTAAAAATTATTGTTTATACTTAAAACTGCAAAAATTCATGTTTATATATTTATTATTGTTTTTGTCAAAAATATTATTTTGAGGAGATCTA
>JAGGZB010000027.1 GCA_021162225.1 Candidatus Bathyarchaeota archaeon
GCTTAAGTGGAGGGCTAAGCGTTGCGCCGTCGGGTTAGGAGGCGAACTAAACAATACTGGATGCATTCTGCTTGAGGATAAGGCCTTCCTATCACAGCATATAGGAGATGTTGAGAACGTTGAAACGAGAAGGTTCCTGGAAGAATCCGTCAAGCATTTAGCCCGCTTAACGAATAGCAAAGTCGAGATGATCGCATGCGATCTTCATCCAAAGTTTGTTACGACGAGGCTTGCACAAGACCTTGCGGAGGAGAATGGCTGGCAGCTACTCCAAATCCAGCATCACCACGCGCATGTATCCGCCTTGATGGCTGAGCACGGCATAGATGAGATTATAGGAGTATCATGCGACGGATATGGATATGGACTGAACGGCGAAGCATGGGGTGGAGAAATACTATTCTGCACATTAGGGGACTCCACATTTAAGCGTCTAGCGCATTTGCAGAGGCAGCCGATGCCCGGCGGAGATACGGCTACACGCTACCCCCTCAGAATGGCCGCTGGAATGCTCTTTGGAAAAGCCGACGTGGAGCAATGGCTCCTAAAACATCGGAAGTACCTCCCTCATGGAGAGAAGGAGATTGAGATCATCCTCCATCAGCTTAAGAAAAGAAGCGGCATTGTTATGACGACGAGCTGCGGAAGAGTTCTGGACGCGGTCTCAGCCATTCTAGGCGTGTGTTATGAGCGGACATATGAGGGTGAACCGGCTATGAAGCTCGAATCCGCCGCCCTGAAGGGCAGAGACGTTCTGAGACTAAAGCCAATAATGACAGGCGACGTCTTAGACACCACGGAGCTCCTAGTAGAGATCTTCGAGAATAGAGGGAAGTATTCAGTTGCGGATCTCGCATACTCAGCTCACGCTTACCTCGCTAGGGGCCTAGCAACACTAGCCGTTGAGAAGGCTCTTGAGGAAGGAGTTAAGGTAGTAGGCTTCTCCGGAGGCGTGGCATGCAATCAGATCATGGCCTCAATCATGCGTAGGATAGTGGAGAATTCCAGATTAAAGTTTCTCGTTCACGAAGCCGTTCCGCCGGGGGACGGCGGCTTATCGCTTGGTCAAGCAGCCGCAGCGGTCTTCAATTATGGACAATAACAGATTTATCACTGTTTAAGTCATATATGTGAAGAGCGATGTGCTTAGCAGTTCCAGCGAAGATCATTAAGATTAACGGTGATAGAGCCCAAGCTGACTTTGGCGGTATCCTAAGAGAAGTAAACATAGCCCTCGTGGACGCTAAGGTTGGAGAATATGTACTCGTTCATGCTGGATACGCGATCCAGACTCTAAGCCAAGAAGAAGCCGAAGAGACCCTGCGCTTATGGAAGGAGATTCTAAATGACAAAGATTAGCTTCAGTGTGCTGATGATTAATGATTAAAGAAATGAGATTCAGGGATGCGGCACTTGCGAAGCGTGTTGCGGAGAAGATCCGCAAAATCGCGCCGAGCAAAGGCACGGTCAAAATATGCCATATCTGCGGAACGCATGAGTGGACCATAACTCATTATGGAATACGTAGCCTCCTTCCAGAGAGCGTTGAGGTCATAGCCGGACCTGGATGCCCAGTCTGCATAGTTCCAGCCTCCGAGATCGACGAAGCTATCGAGATGGCGTTGGACGGCGTTACAGTTACATGCTTCGGAGATCTTCTCCGCGTTCCAGGTTCAAAGATGTCCCTCTTAGACGCTAGGGCCGAGGGGGCGGATGTCCGAGTTGTCTACAGCGTCGCGGATGCCATTAAAATGGCTAGGAGGGAACGAGAGAAACAGTTTGTCTTCTTCGCTGTGGGCTTTGAAACTACAGCTCCCTCAACAGCCGTGGAGATTCTTAAAGGCCCTCCTGAAAACATGAGCTTCCTGATCTCTCATCGGCTGATCCCGCCAGCTATGAAGGCTCTAGTCGAGATGGAAGACCTGAGTCTAAACGGCTTCATCGCGCCGGGCCACGTCAGCACAATCATCGGCATGAAACCCTACGAGATTTTCCCGCGAGATTACGGAATGCCGACTGTTGTAGCTGGCTTCGAACCTCTAGATGTGCTCTTCGCAATCTACATGATTCTAAAGCAGATCAGGAAAGGTGAGCCGCGGCTCGAAAATGAGTATGTACGAGCTGTGCTCCCCGAAGGAAACGTGAGGGCTCAGAGGCTGATGAGGAAAGTTTTCAAAGCCGAGGATGGAAGATGGCGGGGGCTACAGATCATACCAGAATCAGTTCTCACCTTACGAGACAATTACAAAAGGTACGATTCGAGACAGAAGTATGATCTGCATGTTAAGTGTGGCGTCGATATTCGTCCAGGATGTAGATGTCACCTGGTCATAGTTGGAAAGATAAAACCAACAGAATGTCCGCTCTTCATGAAGGCCTGCACTCCGCATAGGCCAGTAGGTCCATGCATGGTTAGCATGGAGGGAACCTGCAGAATATGGGCCGGAAGCACCTAGCCCATAAATGAATAAGCCTAGCAAATTCTCGGAACGGGATCTCCAACAGGCCTACTGATTATTCTCCTCCCCCCAACCAGAGTCTGCATTGCCACTCCAGAGAACTCCAACGTGACCTCGCCTATTATCTCAGCGTCTCTGCCCTCCTCAGTCGATCTCAAAAGCTCCAATGCCTCTTCTGCCTTCTCCTTCACTACTCCTATGACGAGTTTTCCCTCATTTCCTATCTCAAGCGGGTCTAATCCAAGCATTTCACATGCAGCCTGCACATCTCTCCTGACGGGAATCTTATCCTCGTATACCAGCACGCCAACTCCAGATTTCTCACTAAGCTCGTTCAGCGCATCAGCTAAGCCGCCGCGCGTTGGATCCTTCATTGCAACCAATCCGCCAACCTCGTTTAGAAGCCTCTGAACCAGCCTATTCAGCGGCTTAACATCAGATCTTATTTTGCCTCCGAAGCTCAGTCCCTCCTGTGCCGATAGCACAGCTAAGCCATGGTCGCCTATGGTTCCGGAGACTATAATTCTGTCGCCTTTCCTAAGATTGGAGTCGAGGATCCATCTTGCCTCGAAACCCGACCTATACTTCTTAACAACTTCAAGGTTTCTTTCTAAGGCCTCAGTCCGCCTTCCAATCCCAGAAGTATTTATGACGCATCCGCCTAGATTCCCCTTCTCAACAACCTTAGTATCCCCCGTGACTACGCTGACTCCGGCCTCACGGCAAGTTCTCTGCATACTCGCTAAGATGCGCTCAAAATCCCTTAAGGGCAAGCCCTCCTCTAGGATGAAGCCGCAGGCTAGAGCATACGGTTCCGCTCCTAGAACGGCTATATCATTCACGGTTCCAGCGACAGCTATGCGTCCAATGTCTCCTCCAGGAAAGAAGAGCGGCTTGACAGCATGTGAGTCGCTCTTAAGAACTATATCATCTATAACGGCGGCATCGTCTAAAGCTTCGAGGGGAACTTCAATATCGCTACCTCCGAAATACTTTAAGACATAGTTCTTGACGAGGCTGTGCATAACCGTTCCCCCAGCGCCGTGAAGCATCGTTATGTATTCGTCTTTCTCGCTCATTGACCCTTCACCGCGATAGATAGCAATCTCCCTCCCTGAAATCCTTTCCTTAACCGCGACTCTTAAATACGTTGCCAGCTAAGGCTTCAGTATGCATGAATGGGCCTTAGCGGAGGCTGTTGTCTCAACAGTTTCTCAAATAGCTATTAGGGAAGGCTTAAGAAGGGTTACGGAGGTTAGGCTTAAAGTCGGAGAGCTGCAACAGATAGAAATAGAGATCCTAAGATTCGCCTTGTCAGAGCTTAAGAGATCAAGTCTCCTAGAAGAAGCGGAGTTCATTATAGAGACTGAGAAGGCCGAGCTGAGATGCAGAGTATGCGGTCATAAATGGTTCTTCAGGAGAAATGAGGTAGACGAGGATGTCGCCGAGGCCATCCATTTCGTTCCGGAGATTGCTCATGCATATATTAGGTGTCCGAGATGTGGAAGTCCAGACTTCGAGGTTGTGCGTGGACGCGGAGTATGGCTTGAAAGCGTCGAGGGTGTGAAATAGAATGGCTGATCCAAGAGTCTCAGTAATCGAAGATAGGCTCAAGAAGGTGAACAAGGTATTATCGGTCTCAAGTGGGAAGGGCGGAGTCGGCAAGAGCCTAATCGCGTCCACCCTGTCTCTGGCGCTAGCTGATAAAGGCTACGAGGTCGGCCTCTTCGATATAGACTTCACAAATCCCTCAACTCATATAATCTTAAACGCGGAGAGCGTAAGCCCAACCGAGGAGAACGGCGTAATTCCCCCCAGAGTCCGCGGGCTAAAATACATGTCCATAATATATTATTCCAGCGGCCACGTCTCCCCCCTCAGAGGAGTAGACGTATCAAACGCGCTGATTGAGCTGCTGGCCATAACGAGGTGGGGTGAGACAGACTTTCTAGTGATAGACATGCCCCCCGGAATAGGCGATGCAGTCCTAGATATGATAAGGCTTGTAAAGAAGGCAAATTTTCTCGTGGTTACCACCCCCTCCAAACTGGCCTTCGAGACTGTTAGGAAACTCGCAAGTCTTCTCTTAGAGATGAGGATCCCCATAATAGGCGTCATTGAGAACATGAAGATGAGAGAGTCCCCCTTCATTCAGGAGCAAGTCGAGAAGATGGGTTTACGGTTCCTCGGAGAGATACCGTTCGACTACTCACTTGAAGAAGCCATAGGAGACGTAAATAAGCTCTTAAAGACGATGTTTGCGCAAAAAGTAAAGGAATTAGCGGAGAAAATAGCCCTGCAGACGCTCGGAGACTAGAAACCTTTAAACCTTTCTCATTCCTTCATAAAAAGGGAAACATCAAAATTCTTAGTGAAGGCAGATGGGTAACTAATGAACCTGCTGAAGTGGGCTCGAACTAAGTCACCTTGGATCCTGCACTTTAACACCGGCGGATGCAACGGATGCGACATAGAACTCCTAGCGGCCTTCACGCCCAGATTCGATGTTGAACGCTTCGGAATACTCCTGCAGGGAAGCCCGAGACATGCAGATATACTCGCCGTAACGGGTCCCGTGACTCTACAAGTTAGAGAGAGACTGATAAGAATATATGAGCAGATGCCTGAGCCGAAGTACGTCTTAGCGGTGGGCTCATGCGCTTGCAGCGGAGCTCCCTTTAAAGACTGCTACAATGTTATTGGAGGAGTTGACAAAGTGTTACCAGTGGATGTCTACGTTCCCGGATGCCCTCCGAAGCCGGAAGCGATAATCGACGGCGTCGTTAAGCTCATTCAAAAGATCGAAGAGGAGAAGATCGATGAGAAGGGAAGATAAAATAACGGCTGAGATGCAGGAGAAGCTGAAGGAAAAGATCATTGCTATTGAAGTTCCCAGAGAGAGAAGAATCTTCGCCTACATAAAGACGGAAGCATTAAAGGAATCAATAAAATTTCTGAAGGATATTGGCTTCAAGCATTTATCCACTATAACGGGAGTCGATGTGGAGGATGGTATAGAGCTAATCTATCACCTAGCACTCGACGGCTCCATAGAGCTCTCCCTAAGACTAAAAGTGCAAAAGGACGATCCGAGAGTGCCGACAATAACTGATATTATCCCAGGGGCAGTTCTCTACGAGCGTGAAGTCCACGAGATGTTCGGCGTGAACTTCGAGGGCCACCCAGACCTCTCACCACTTATTCTCCCCGAAGAGTGGCCTAGAAACATATACCCGCTGAGAAAGAAACATACGCTTGAACACCTTAAAAACTTAATCTTCAAGAAGGAAGATGGAGAATGAGTTATGGTTCAATGATTAAAGTTCCATTCGGCCCCCAGCATCCAGCATTGAAAGAGCCGGAGCACTTCCTATTCGAGATCGACGGAGACATAATCGTGAACGTTAAGCCCCGCATAGGATACAATCATAGAGGAATAGAGAAAGCCTTTGAAAGAAGGACATACATCCAAAACATATACTTGGCTGAACGTATATGCGGAATATGCTCAGATGCCCACACAACATGCTACACGCAGGCGATAGAGGAGCTCCTGGACGTCGAGGTTCCTCCGAGAGCGAGATATATCCGCGTAATAGTAGCAGAGCTCGAGAGAATACATAGTCATTCTCTCTGGCTTGGAATAGCTGCTCACGAAATAGGCTTTGACACGCTTTTCATGCATCTGTGGCGGGACAGAGAGGCAGTGATGGACGTTCTTGAACTAGTATCTGGAAACCGTGTTCACTACGCAATGAATACTATAGGTGGTGTTAGAAGAGAGATAGCATCGGAGATCATTCCCAAAATAATAGGCTCTCTAGACTTCTTAGAGAAGAGAACCAAGTATTACATGAAGGTTCTGAGATCAGAACAGACGGTGCTGAAGAGAACTGTTGACATTGGAGTTCTAAAGCCCGAAGACGCTGTTGAGCTCTGCGCTGTAGGACCAACCTTACGTGCAAGCGGTGTGAAGAACGATGTGCGCAGAGACGATCCCTACGCCGCATATGACGAGATCCCCTTCAATATAGTAACAGATGATGGATGCGATGTTTTCTCAAGGATACTTGTTAGATGCGGAGAGATACTGGAAAGCATAAACATGATACGGTACGCTTTGGATCATATGCCTTCAGGAATGCTACGTGTCAGGGTGCCCATGGCGGTTAAGCCCGGCGAGGCCGTTTCTAGAGTTGAGGCTCCAAGGGGAGAGCTTATTCACTACGTGAAATCTAATGGCTCAACTAGGCCTGAACGTTACAAGGTAAGAAGCCCAACACTAGCGAATATTCCAGCATTATGCAAGATGCTTATAGGCCAGCATGTAGCCGACATACCGATAATCCTAGCTGGGATAGATCCATGCTTCGCATGTATGGACAGGCTTGTCTTTGTTGATGTAAAGACCAATAAAAAGAAGGCTTTAGACTTTGAATCTTTTAGGAAAATAGTGAGAAAGCAGCGTGAGCTGCTCTGATCGGCATGGGAGGGCATAATGATTGGCAATAATCGTGGAGGCAATAAAGCATCTCTTTAAGCGCCCAGTCACCCTGAGGTACCCCTTTGAAAAGGAAGCTCCGCCTAAAGGCTTCAGGGGCCGTCCAATCTGGGATATGCATAGATGCGTCGGATGTGGTCTATGTAGCAGGATATGTCCCTCGGGAGCCATCGAGATGATTGGAAGAGGCCACGAAGCGAGTATTAAACATTACGTTGACAGATGTCTATTCTGTGGGCAATGCTCGGAGAGCTGCCCACGAAACGCTATAAGGTTAATGAATGATTTCGAACATGCAAGCTACAGCCGAGATAGCATGATCTATGAGTACAAGAGAGAAAGCTAGATGCTTGCTCATCGATTTTCTCACAAGACTCCGTCCTAAATATTTTCTCCTTAACGTCACGGATAAGTCGTAGATTAATTGAATCTATTTAGGGCCGAAATGGCAAATGCTCCGTTGCCATATGGATGAAAATGATTTATGGCATCGATGAGAAAATAGAGTTTGAGTGAGAATTATGAAGGCTTCTAGAGATCTAATCGCATATAATGATTTGAGAAGAATAATAATTGATCCTGGATTCTGTAATCTCTGCGGCGCATGCGAATCCGCCTGCCCCGTCCACGCCTTAAAGATTGAGAATAGACGCTTAAATTATACTCACGACTGTACAGACTTCATGGAGTTCTGCCCAATCTGCTATGATATATGTCCCTTCACTGAGGCTCTCCTGCTTGAGACGTTAGGATTCGTAGCAAACGCGCCGAATAGAGCTGAAAGTATTGGCTACTACAGAAGAATACTTCTTGCGCAAGCCGTCGATGAGAAGTTGAGGGACTTGAGTCATAGCGGAGGAGTTGTTACAGCGTTGCTGATGCATGCGATCAAGACCGGATTTATAGATAGCGCCATAACTTCTGAGCGGGAGAAGGAGACTCCTATAATGGTTAGGCCTCTAC
>JAGGZB010000171.1 GCA_021162225.1 Candidatus Bathyarchaeota archaeon
AAGGTGAAAGCCAGAAGTTCAGAAGTAATGAGCCGTCAACTAACACGAAGTCGGGCTCCCACTTCTCCACAGCCTCCTCAGTCACATCGCATTGTATCTTAAAGGCAAGAAGAGACTCTCTCTGCTCTGTTCTGAACTCATCTGCCCAGACATCTGGTTTTCCAGCCTTAAATATAGGCTCATCAATTATGTTCCATCCCGCAGCTAAAAGGGCTGTGGAAGCGTAGAGCGGAATAAATGCGGATCTCAAGTCGACGCCATTATTGCCAGCGTCTGAAGCCACAACCTTGACATTAGCCGCCCATTCATCGTCACGTATAGCTTTTTTCACTCTCACTTTATCACGTATCTTGACTAGAAGATCCTTTCGTCTCTGGTTATACTCCTTAAGTTGCTGTATAATAACGTCTGTCCCCTCATCGATGAGCATGTGATATAGATCAGCGTGAAGGGTCTCGGGCTCCGGTCCCGAAAATAGAGAAAAGTAGGTTTCGCGGAAATCGGGAGGTAAACCCTCATTGACCCGTCTGTTCTTCTTTCCGCTCAAGCTTTAGCCTCCACATCAGAAGATACACGAGGGTCTTTAAATGTATGCTCCCAATAAAATATTATCACGCATTTAGAGATAAAGCGGTGCAGTATTTCTCTGATTAACCTCCAACAGAGATGAGGTAAAGGATGCACGATTTTCAGCTGCTGTCAGACAAAAAAGGTAATATCGTATTGGTAGCCGATGATTTTTTACATTTTAAAGATTATATCCAAAGCCGCTTTGCTATCTATAGCCGCTTTTAACGGGTGCCCTGGATAAGGAGAGAGTTCAACATTTAGGAAGCCTTCATAGTTGATCTCTCGAAGGGCTTTCATGACCTCTGGCCACGGAATGTCTCCTTCGAGTAGAGGTTTAAACTGTCTCTCCGATCTTAGAAAATCCTTGACATGAACGCAGACAATAAGGTCTGAAAGGTATCTGATCCACTGCTGAGGGAAGCCTAAAAAGTGTATGTTTCCAATATCGAAATACACCTTCACGTAAGGATGGTTTATTTCCTCTATAAATCTCCGAAACTCAAGCGGGCTATAAAGAAACTGATTCCAAACATTTTCAACTCCTAAGATGACGCTGTAATCTTCAGCTGCTGGAGCGGCCTTCAAGATGCTTTCCTTCGCTAGTCTCCAAGTCTCCTTGTATGGGATTTCGGGCACAGCAACCGCCGGGACTACTAAGAGAACCCTAGATCCGATATCTGAGGCGAACTCGCATCCCTTCTTTATTATCTCAACTCCCTTCTTTCTCACTTTCTCCTCGGGACTTGCAAGGTTGAACTTCCAGAATAGGCCTGTGCAGAGGCTTGGCAGCTCTAATCCGAGTGAGGAGGCTTTTTCGGCTATTTCTCTTCTTCTCTTCTTAGAAAATTTCAAGGACTTCTCGTCAAGGTTCAGCTCGACTCCCTCAAACCCTATCTCGGCTGATGCTTCTAAAACTTCGTCAACTGTAAACTTGGAAGGATATATCCAAGCATTCACGCCCTTTTTCATTAACATACACCTCACTTTCAAGTTAATGGTAGCTTTACTGGCTTTCCGGTTTCCATCGACTTCCTAGCCGCTAATGTGAACTCTAAAGTTTTAGCTCCATCCCTTATAGGCGTTCTTGTTTCTTCATCGTTAAGAACTGCGCGAATCAGATCCTTCGCCTCTAAGAGATAAACATCTCTATCCTCCCACTCCCTAACTGCTCTTTTTTTTCTAGTTGAGTAAAGATTCAATGTGTTTCCGTTTTCAGCGTGCATTGTATACTCTTCAGTCGCTATAATCCATTTAAACCACCACTGAGAGTTAGCCCCCCAAGTTGTCGACGAAATCGATCCTATCGCCCCGGATTTAAACCGGAAAGTTGTGCTACTTACATCTTCGATCGTCAAGTCAGGGATATTGGTCCAGAATATTCTATTCATATGCCCATATACCACATCAACTTCGCCGCAGAAGTAACGTAATGTATCATAAAGGTGAGTGGACTGCTCAACTATTTGGCCGCCGCTCTTATTCTTGTCTCTCCACCACGGCCCTCCCAAAAAGTGACACCAGTACCATCCGATAGCTAAACCGATCTTGCCAGCTTCGCCGCTTTCTATGAGCTTCTTCGCTTTTTCAGCCGCATATCCGAATCTCATGCAGTATCCAACCTGGCTCTTAACGCCGCTTTTTTCAACTGCCTTTACCATGCTCCACGCTTGATTCATGTTTAACGCTATGGGCTTCTCGATGAAGATATGTATTCCCTTCTCAGCTGAGATCATGACTTCGTCTGAGTGTGCAAATGGAGGTATGCAGATATAAACTATATCAAGATCCTCCTTGTTAAGCATATCATGCCAATCCGTGTAAGCCCTTCCACCGTATCTTTCAGAGAATAATTCCGCCTTTCCTTTAGCTATATCAGCAAATGCAACTATGCTGACTTCGTTTATAGATCTTAACCTTTCAACATGAACTCTCGCGATTCCTCCGCAACCAATCACGCCGACCTTTAGCTTCTTCATTCAGAACACCGCTTATTTTCAAGCTATCGAAGACATAAGCAGCAAATACGTTTTTAAGGATTTCCCAGCGGAATCAATTGCTATTCGTGCTAGAGAAGGTATTAAAGACTTTTATTTAAAATGGGTTTTACTAAAATCCTAGGTGAATCTCTATATGCCGGGAATAGTTATTGTAGGTACACAATGGGGCGATGAGGCTAAAGGTAAAGTTACAGATTTCTTAGCGAAAGACGCAGACTGCGTTGTTAGATATAACGGAGGTGCAAATGCTGGTCATACAGTTGTTGTTGACGGAAAGACCTACAAGTTCCACTTGATCCCCTCCGGCGTTCTACGCGGTAAGAAGGTTTATATCGGAAACGGAGTCGTCGTGGACCCTGATGTTCTGGTCGATGAGCTTGAGAACCTGAAACGTGAAGGATTTAATCCAAATCTACGAATAAGCGATAGAGCTCATGTCGTCTTTAATTTTCATAAAATAGAAGACGGTCTACAAGAGAGGTTGAAGGGTAACCTCCGTGCGGGCACGACAAAGAGAGGTATAGGACCAGCATATTCGGATAAGACTGCAAGATTCGGGATACGAATAGCTGATCTACTAAATAAGGAGATTCTCAAATCAAAGCTAGATCTTTTAGTCAGCTTCAAGCAGAAGGTTATCTGCCAAGTATATGGTGAGAATATCAGACTTGACAAGAATGAAATACTTGAGAAGGCTTTACAATTCGGCCAGTATATCTCGGATCTTGTATGTGATGTCTCAGCAGAGATAAACGATGCATTAGACAGGGGAGAAACCGTGATATTCGAGGGCGCTCAAGGGACGCTTCTGGATATAGATCACGGCCTATACCCCTATGGCACATCATCAAGCACGATTGCTGGCGGAGCATGCATCGGAGTCGGCGTAGGTCCCAAAAGAATTGATAAGGTCATAGGAGTCATGAAGGCTTACATATCACGCGTCGGAACAGGGCCTGTTCCAACAGAGCTAAAAGATAAGGTAGGTGATAGGATCAGAGAGGTTGGGAAGGAGTATGGAACGACGACGGGTAGGCCTAGAAGGGTCGGTTGGCTAGATCTTGTTCCAGTGAAATATTCCATCCGCATAAACTCTATAGATGAGCTCATAGTGACGAAGCTTGATGTTCTAAGCGGCATAAATCCTCTCAAAATCTGCATTAAATACAAATGCGAAGGTAGAACGTTCGATACAGTGCCAGCGGATATACGTCTATTCGAGAAATGTGAACCAGTTTACGAAGAGATTGAAGGCTGGCCAGCTAACGTGGATTGGAGAAGAATAGTTAAGGAAGGATATGATGCCTTACCGAAGCAGGCTAAGGAGTATCTTCAAATAATAGAGGAACACGTGAAGGTGCCGATAAGCATAATATCTGTTGGTCCTGACAGAAGAGAAACTATAGTCCGTGAGAAGCCCCAAAGATGATAAGACCGGGACATCATGAACAATGTGGCGGTTCTAAAAACTTATATTCTATAGTCTCATTTATCATGCATTAAAAAAGGGATGCGAATGTCATGTTTAGGGCGAAGGGTTTATCTTATCGCTTCCTAGGTAGCCTTTGCATCTTTATGCTAATCCTTCTGATGACTTTTCCCCCGCTAGTGTATTCTGAATCCGCTAAGGTGAAGCTGAGAGGGACAATGAAGTGTATTCTTCCGTGGAAGGTGACCCTTCCTAACTCAACGGTCTCTTACGAGATAAGCATATGGAATCCCAGCTACTCATATGACGTATTAAAGCTTGACGTGAAGGATCCAGGTCTCCCCGAGGGATGGAAAGCTCACTTTTACTACCAGAATAATAATGTCCGGAAGATCGGAGTTGAGAAAAGGGCGATCGTAACCCTAAAGCTCGTCGTCGATGTGCCTGAAGACGCTACTCCTGGAGATTACGAGTTCAATGTATGTGCGGAAGGTGAATATTCAAAATCTGAGATTACCCTATATTTAACGGTGGAGCAGCCTCCACCAACAAAATACGAAGTTGATTTATATTCTCCGCATGAGTGGCAGGAAGTCTATCCCGGAAATAGCTTAGCTTTCGAGTTATGCCTTAAGAACGAATGTCCGGTTCGAGATAACTATTTGATATATGTTGGAAACCCGGATTTGCCAATAAATTGGACAGCTTCTTTCTTCGTCGGAGATAAAGAAGTTAAGTCGCTGACTGTGCTTCCGGGAGAAAGTGTGAAGGTTAAAATGGTCGTTAACGTGCCTGAAGACGCTGCTCCAGGGGAATATAGGTTCAGAGTGCATGCTGATGGAAATTATGCATGTGCTACTCAAGCTTTAGTGGTAACAGTCAAGAGGATGGAGAGAAAAATCGGCCTCTTCTGCCCCTTCTCATATGAGTCCATAGAGGCTGGCCAAAGCGTAAGATATTCAATTCGCGTAAGTAATGAGGGTGAACGAAGAGAAGAAGTTCTCCTAAAGGTGGTCAAATCAGAAGAAACTCTTGGGTGGGACATAACTCTTTCAGAGACTCAATTATCTCTCGCTCCCGGTGAATCCAGATGGGTCGAGCTTGATGCAAAACCTCCAGAGATAATCGAGGAGAAGGAATATAGAATTGTTGTTAACGGATCCACGGCTGACGGAGCCTTAACGTCAACACTTGAACTAACTGCTAAGATTCTGGCAAGATATTTACTGGAGATCACCGGGGTTCAGCCGGTCTTTCCTCACGTGTATGCCGGGGATAAGATTAACATAGTGGTTACCGTCAGAAATATGGGCGAATCGACGCTTAAGGGAATAAAGCTGAATGTGAACTCCACAGTTATACCTAACATATTAGTCACACCCGTAGATATTCTGTCTCTGGAGCCAAAGGCCTCAGCAACTTTCACTATACGAGTATCTCCAGACCCAAATCTAACGCCTGGAGATTATCTATTAACTATTCAAGCTGAAAGTAAAGAGGCTAAAAGTAGTGTTAGAACAATTGTGGTCTCTGTTTCCTCTCCGATTCCCTGGTTCTGGATAAGCATCTGTTTAACGGCTATAGCGACGGCGCTTGTGGTACTCGTGGCGCAGAGGATGCTTTCTAAACGTGGAGTTAAAATATCCCTTAGAAAACGATAATGCCTGATCTGGTATTTAACGCATAATCGTGTCTACAAAATGTGTTGAATACATCCCTCAACCACAAGTTTCGATTTTTCTCTCAAGTATATGATTGGTAATCCTAGCTTTCTGAGTTTTCTCTTTAATTCAGTATCGTTCGTTGCAACAGGGATTCTTAACTGACTTGCAACTCTTAGGATCACATCATCGTATTCCTCGGATGCTTCCTTTTTCACCTCGAGAACTTCGCATTTCTCCGCTAGTTTTAGAGCTGCAGAGAATTCCATAAATCTCTTACCGCGGCTTTTCTTCAAATTTTTCTTCATTTCCTCTAGAGTTGTAGAGAGTACTACAGGCTCGGCTTTTCCAAGGAGGTTGTTAAGTTCCTCAAATATGTCGATTCTAAATTGGAATGGAACAAAAAAGAAGTTTGAGTCCAAAATAACCTTAACCATTGCTAAATTCTCTCCTCTAGTGAGATCGAAGTCTACTGTGCAGATATGCGGCTAACTTTATTGCTTCCTCTAAGCTCCTGGAATTCGCGATTCCTTTACCGACTATATCATATGCTGTTCCATGATCAACTGATGTCCTTATAAAGGGAAGGCCGAGTGTGACGCTGACCGTTCCGTAGAAATCAATAGTCTTAGCGGCTATATGTCCCTGGTCATGATATAGGCTAAGGATGGTGTCATATCTTCCCTCGAAGGCCTGGTGGAAGACCGAATCCGCCGGAACGGGACCCACAACTCTGAAGCCTCTAGACTTAAGCTCTTCAACCGCCGGGATGATCTTCTTCTCTTCCTCATCGCCGATTAATCCTCCGTCGCTCGCATGGGGATTCAACGATGCAACGGCGATGAGAGGATCTTCGAAGCCTATGCGCCGCATCTCAGAGACTATTCGGGTCACAGTCTCAACTATCCGTTTCTTCTTAACGGCCTTTACGGCTTCAGCTAATGGAATATGTCTAGTTAAAAAGAAGATCTTAACCCCTCGAACCCAGAACATAACCAAAGGATCCTTCACTCCACATAATGCTCCAAGCATCTCTGTATGTCCAATATGCTGGCTTCCAGCCATTCTTATAGCTTGCTTGTTAATGGGACAGGTAGTTACGGCGTCTATATATCCACGCAAGGCAAGGCTGACGGCTTTCTTAATATACTCTATCGAAGCCTTTCCTCCCTGCACTGAAGCCTTCCCAGGTTCAAAAGAAGATAAATCAATAGTTCCTAGATCTATAACATCTACCGCTCCGGCTTTGCAGCAAGCCTCACTTATAGAACGGATTCGGCGTATTGATACGTCTAGATCTAAATTTTTTGCTGTTCTCTCTAGGATCTTTAAGTCGCCTATCACGATGGGCTTACAAGATTCGAAGATCTCAGATTTCAAGAGAGCTTTAAGTGTTATCTCAGGTCCTATTCCCGCGGGGTCGCCCATAGTGATGCCTATAACTGGCTTCTTACCATTCATCATTTCCCAGTCACCATGCATGCCAAGATTCTTTATCTGTTAACTATTCTTTCGGTTCCCTTTAATGAAGGCTTCGAGCAACACGCCCTACATTCCACTCCTCCGTCTCGGAAAGCCTCAGCCATTGCCTTTGCCACATCTCCCGCGGAGGTTCTCATTGAATCAACAACCGCGATGACCGCTGGTCCAGCCCCGCTTATCGTAACACCGGCGGCTCCAGCATCTAAAGCCGCTTTCTTCACAGCTTCATAACACGGAATAAGCTTTTTTCTAAAAGGTTCAGCGATTGCATCCATCATTCCACGTCCAATCATCTCAATATCTCCGAGGTGAAAACCCGCTACGATATATGCGGCATTTTGAATGTTTAAAACGGCGCTTTTGAGAGGTATAGAACGTGGCAGAATAGATCTGGCGGTAGCCGTTTTGTTTTCAGACGTCTTAATAATCGGCATGGCTAAGGCTATTCGAAGGTTTGGGGGAGGATTAAGCCGAACGGCATCTATTAAATCGTTACACGTTCGTACAATCGTGAAGCCGCCTAGAATCGAGGCTGCAACGTTGTCCGCATGGGCTACTCCAGCAGCCGCGATCTCTCCAAGCGCAGCCCACTTAATTATCTCGTTCCTTGATAATCCAAGATTCAGAAGCTCGTTAAGTCCATAAGCGCATGCCGCTGCTGACGCTCCGCTGCTTCCAAGCCCCATACCCGACGGTATGCCTTTATACAAGTGAATTTTGACGCCGACACCTTTCTTCTCAAGAAGTCTCTTAGCTACGAAACCAGCCGTGTTTCTATCCGGACTCTTTGGGACTCTTTCAGCCTCAATTCCTGTAACCTCAATTTTTATTTCTCCATCGGTAAGCTCTAGGGTGATTGTGTCATAGAAAGCTTCGAGGGCTAAACCAAAAGAATCGAATCCGGAACCAAGATTTGCGGAGCTGCATGGAGACCTAATTTTTATGCTTTGCATATGCCCTCTCACGTTGGAAATAAGTGAATGGAGAAAATCTATCCGCTACGGTCTTAAAAATCTTCTATAAAAGTTAAAAATTATTTCGGTGATTTCCGCGATGGTCAGATGACGATGCCGGTGGTCATAGCTTAGAGATATAAGCCTTCGTCTCTCCATCTTTCCTTATAACCCTTAATTTGCACTCTGTTGTGAGTACTTGTATGGTGTCTCCCTCGCGTTTAATCTCCACGACCTCATCGATTGCTGGTTCAGAGTTAACATTTAGCGTTGTAAGGTTCGGGCTTCTCCAAACGATTTCGTATCCAGTTGGTACTTTCCTGATTGTGAAGCCGCCGAAGATATCGTAAGAAAATTCTTGAATCGCAGGTTCTTTCTTCTTTCTGCCGAACAGCCTCATTTTTGAATCTCCTTTGCACTTAAACTCCTTTGCACTTAAACAATCTTCGCAAACTTAAATTTTTTGGCTAATTATCCAAAGGATCATTTTCCTTTAAAGGCTGAGCCATGAAGTCATACAAGACTCCAAAGAATAATAAAAATTCTAAGAACGCATTACTATGGTACTCTTCGCAGAGATGGAAGCCCATGGCTGATGATTAAAGTTGTATACGTTTAGTTTAGACCAGTCTTTGAGATAAAGAGAAATTTCTATGGAGCTAAAGATACATTTTTAATGAACTTAAATCTCCTCATTCAACCATTCAAAAATACGCTCCTCTATAAACGCGAAGACTCCTTCTGGAAGGAGTTTTATGGCTAATATTTCCCATCCATCTGATAAAACGAGCTCAAGTAGCTTAGTAGCTTCGTCCCAGTTTAGTTTGCTTAAGTTCAGCATGCCAATGTTATTCATATTCACCACCCTTCGAGGAATCTGAAAAGACAAAACTCAGAATTCGCTCCTCCAGTCTTCCAGTAGCATTATTCTTTCAATGTTCCATCCAGTCTCTTTGATCATGCCGAGTATTTTCTCAATCTCTTCTCTTCTTTGCTCGGAGGGATTCACGTAGCTTAATTCTATCAAGCATATCATTTTCGGCTTCATTCTCTATCATGGAAAAATAATTTCACAAGAGAAATGTATAGGATGCTGTGTTTATCCGAACTGTTCAAAAACTGGATTTTTCTTAAGAAATGTCTACTTCTGTCTAAATTTCAGCATTCTAATCCGTTTAAATTCTCCATGTTGAAAAATGGATTTAATCTTACATAGATCTTTTATTGAAGACCGAAAATATACAGTGATGAAGAGGCTTGTCATCCTACTACGAGAAGAGAATTCTTAAAGTTTTGGAAGAAAGCAGAGATGGACTGACTACGGTAAGCATAGCGGAGAAAGCTAATATAAGCAAGACAACAGCGTTAAAGTATCTCGCATCCCTGAAGGCCTCTGGAAAGATTGACTACATAGAAGTAGGCCCAGCTAAGCTCTGGAGAGTAACTCCCACCCAAGAGATAGACCTTGGAAGAGCCTCAACAAGTAAGAAGAGGAAGGTAAGGCTGATACTCAAGGAGTTCAAGGAAATAGCTGGGTTGCTGGGATCGGCTGTAGTGGATAATGATGGGCTGACCATCTTCGCCGATCTGCCTTGGAGCAAAAAGCCAGAAAGAATAGGCTCAATAATATCTCGTCTCCTCCAGCTGGCTAACAGATCCGCAGAAGAAGCCGACATCGGCCAGTTAAAGAATATAATTATAGAGGGGGAAAGAGGTCGAATAGTTGCTTGCAACGAGGGAAATTTCCTTCTAATAGCTTTCAGCAATAAAGAAGCGGCTCTTGGAATGATCAAGATCGAGATTGAAGAATCTGCAAAGAAAATAAAGAAGCTTCTAAATCTTGATTCCTCATCAGACGTATAGGCCGCGTTGCAGGATTTCTAGACATATTAATACTAAATCGGAGCAATTTTGGAGACCGATGTAATAAGAGCCATCTCTATGATGGCCCCTGCTAGGAGGAGGATGGCACATAATGAGATGCACTTCACTGCGTTTATTATTTCAACCCTGAGTCCCCTATATCTATACTTTATGATGAAGAAAGAGAGCCATATACTCTCCGAGATGGCTAGACTATAGGATATGTATTCCAGCCATGCGTGAGGGCAGGCCATTACCATTAAGAATAGAAAGAGCGGATTATATCCCTGAACATGGCTCAGTGCGGCTAAAACCTTTCCAGTTGAGTAGAGAACATAGAAACCTCCCGCTGGGCCCACGAATGGAATGAACATTGCAAGGCAGTACATCATATTGTTTCCGAAGATAAGTTGAATTCCCGCTTTTTGGATGATCTTCTCAATTTCATTGAAGTCGCTAACTATAGCTTGTGCTTCCCCCTCTTCGATTCTTGTTAATGTTCCGAAACATGTAGCAAGTATGCATAGAAGAAATATGAATGAAGCTAGTATGAGCCGTCTTCTTAAAGGCGCCACATGTAATAGTTCTCTTTCTCTTTTCTTGGCTATGTCTCGACGTACTTCCTGTGGTAAAGGCGCGCCGCAGTTTGGGCAGAACCTTGCCTCTTCATCTTCTGGAAGCTTCGCGCCGCACCTAACACAGTAGGGCATTCAGATCATCGCTAAATGATTCTATCCCGCATGCTGAAAAGTTTTTCTAAAGTTTGACGCCGCTTCTTTCAAGTGCTATCCAGAGATGATCCGATACCGGCCTAACAAGCTCTTCAACTCTGCCATTCTCTCTTACGAGAAGGCGTTCTTGGGGATTCTCTAAGAATTCACCGATTACTTCAGCTCTTATTCCCTCTTTCTTCAGTCCCTCTACTATTTCATCAGCCATTTCTGGATTAGCTGAGATGAGAAGAGCCCCGGACCCTATCAGCTGTAGAGGATCAATGTTAAGGAGCCTGCATATCTCGTATGTTTCCCGAGCTACTGCTATTCTCTCCTCAAGTATCTTAACACCTAAGCCCGAAGCGTCAGCCATCTCATGTATCCCGCCGGCCACTCCGCCTTCAGTCGGGTCATGCATCGCCGTAACGCCGCCAATGTTAAAGGCTAGAATTGCATCCTTCACGACGCTTATATTATCATAAAACTTCATGGCTGATTGGAGAAGGTCTTCATCAATCCTCTCTTTAAGATGATTATAAGCTTCAGACGCCAATATGGCCGTGCCTTCTACTCCGGCTCCCTTAGTTAAGATCAGCTTGTCTCCAGCATGTGCTCCTCCAGAAGTCACGTATCTTCCATCTTTAGCTATGCCCATCGCGTATCCGATGATCACTGGCCTATCAAGTCCCGGAGTAACCTCGGTATGTCCACCTATCACGGCTATGTCTAGATTCTTAGCGGCTTCATTTATCTGGCTTGTAATCTTATCAACGATATCTTCCGTGGAATTCTCAGGTAAAAGAATACATGAAGAAAAGAAAATAGGCGGCACGCCGAATGTTGCAACGTCATTCGCGTTTATATTCACTGCAAGCCAACCTATTCTCTCCAGCGCTCCGGTTATTGGATCCATCGAAGAAACTAGAATCTCCTTTCCAATCTTAACGACTGACCCGTCTTCGCCTAATGCTGGTCCAAGAAGCACCTCATTTCTCTTAGCGCCTAACCGTCTGAAAACTATCCTTTTTAAAGTTTCAGCCGGAATTTTACCCTTTGCGAGCTTCAATTCCGTTATCCCTCTAGGCGATATTTTAGCGGTAAAGTGCAGAATTGTGATAAGTAAGATGCGGATCCAATTTAAGATTATCCTTGCAGAGGAGGCTGGATGCATTGTAGTTCGGAAGAGGAAAGAAAACAAGATTTAATTAGGTCCAACAGAATAATGCTTTACTGGTGGGTGATGACAGATCTGACCCTGCTGAACCTCCATGATGTAGATCTTGAGTGTGGAGCCCACCGCCCTGTTATAGGCTGCTTATCATTGTCACATAAGAGGTAGCCTCGCGTTGTTTTCTTAAAGTTTTATCTATTTTCATGCATAAATTATCTACTAAACTAGCATTATAGAAGACTCGTGCCCATCTTTATTCATGCTGTGGGTGAGTTTAAAGTGAGAAAGAGCAGAGTTAAGGAATTATACAACCTTTATAGGCACTGTCTCCTTGATGATGTCATTCCTTTCTGGATGAAGAACTCCTTGGATAAGAAATATGGCGGCTATCTTCATTTCCTAGATAGGAAGGGCAGGGTCTTCGGCACGGACAAGGCTATGTGGCTGGAATGCCGCGAAACGTGGCTCTTCTCGAAGATATATAACGTTATAGAATCTAGGAGAGAATGGCTTGAAGCCTCAAAGATGGGATACGAATTCATAGCTGAGCATGGCTTCGATGCTGATGGACGGATGTTCTTTTTAGTCACTAGGGATGGAAAGCCCTTGAGAAAGCGGCGATATTTATTTACCGAATGCTTCGGAGTTATGGCGATGACTGAATATTATAAGGCTTCCGGGAATAAAGAAGCTCTGAAGAGAGCTAGAGAGACCTATAGGCTAATAATAGACCTATACAAGAAGCCGGGAAGCCTCCCGCCTAAGATTATCCCTGAAACAAGGGTCATGAAGAGCCTCGCCATGCCAATGATGCTCATCTGTATATCCCAAGAAATAAAAGAGGTTGATCGAAACCCACTTTACAGGGAAGTGATCGATGAAGCTCTAAGAGAGATACTCGATCATTTCATGAAAAGGGATTTAAGGATTCTGCTTGATAGTGTTGGGCCTAACGGTGAGGCTATGCTGAATATACCTGAGGGTAGACTGGTCTGTCCGGGACATAACATAGAAGTTGCCTGGTTCTTGATTCATGAAGGCTTAAGCAGAAACGATCGCGCTCTCGTCGATACGGGCTTAGAAATAATCGATTGGGCTCTGGAGATAGGGTGGGATAGAATGTATGGAGGGCTCTATTACTTCGTTGATGTAAAAGGGAAACCTTTAACGATGCTTGAATGGGATATGAAGCTCTGGTGGCCTCATACAGAGGCTCTCTATGCTCTTCTATTAGCCCATCAAATAACTGGGGAGGAGAAGTACCTCATATGGTACGAGAAGGTTCATGAGTGGTCATTCAATCATTTCCCGGATCCCATCTATGGAGAATGGTATGGATATCTACATAGGGACGGAACGATTTCGACAACTCTCAAGGGATCTATGTGGAAGGGTCCATTTCATCTGCCAAGGGCTCTTCTTCAAGGCATGAAGATTTTAGAAAATATGATGTAATATGTCAAATAGTTGTTCAAAATATTCTTCTATCTTCTTTTCAGCCAGGGTGGAAGTGGAGAGGTTAAAGCTGAAAGGCGCTCAGCCACTGCAACGATAGCTTTAACCTCTCCACTTCTTAGGTTGATTTCTCACCCCCTATATAGCTCTTCGGGGTGAGCGTGAGAGATCTGCGCTTACACTTCCTCCGCTGACTTCACGTTGCATTCTACGTAATATTGGGCATTCTCGGTAAAGACGGTTATTCCTATGGTTACTCCTACGTCACTGACCGATACGCTTTCTGGATTCACTATGTAAAGTATCATTGTATCTCCAGATGCGAGCGGCTTATCGTTTGTGTCATTTGTGAAGGACGCGGTTTCTCCATCTGTGTACTCGAAGTTGCTCCATGACTGAGTCGCGTTTGGACGGTTAAGCGAGGTGGAGATCGCGGAGGGCAACCTTATGTAGTAAACGCTTGACCAAGGAACTTCTACTCCTCTTATCTGTATCTTATCTATCACAACGTCTCTTCCCCCAACATTATCAATCTCCAACGCAGCGTATACTGTTCCATCTCCGTAGACCCATACGGCTTGCTTTGTGACCTTCAAAGCTTCTTGTTGGGTTCTTGTCGATGTAATATTAACAGCATACATTGTGACTACGCCTGCAAGGAGAACTGAAGTCACTAGGATTATGAGTGTTGAAATGACATTGGCTAATGCAGCTCTGTTATTCTTTAGGCTTTTCATTTCCCATCAAAGATAAGAAGGATGCTTGAGGAGGTATTAGAATTTGTGCGTCTCTCATGGGAACAGACAATTCAGACTTTGAGTATAGACAGCGGATACGAAAAACTCTGTCTGAACTGGAAGAAATTACGCTGGGTCCTTACTGGAAATCTTCCGGATAATTCATGTAGACCCACTTCGTGGGTTCCTCAAGAGTTATTTGAACATCCCTCTCGCAGGTTCTGTCGATTCCCATCGTCTGAACAACTCTAATATGATATGTGTCAGGACCGCTAACGCTGATTTTTCTCATAAGGCTGACACTATGAAGAACCCAGACCTCCTCGTCATATATCGTAGTTCCATTGCTGCTGGTGACGCTTATAATGAAGTTGTAGACGCCTGCATCCATCTCGATGACTAAGTTTATTGCAAAGGAGTGTCCCCCACTCCATCCATAATCACTTGAGTATTGAAGAGGATTAGTTTGAGACGGAAACATATTGCCCCTGGCAGTTGTCACTTTAATATAGAAGGACTCAACATCATCATGAGGCAATATGTCCTGTACATCTATGGGCTCTGTTGTACACTCGTTTGTACCTGGTATCTGAATGGAGTACGGTATGTACTGGTCATTTATCCATACCCTGACGATTTCAACGGTGAATGGAGATCTATTCTTGATATATAGACTTATTTGATTACTGCTTTGGTTAAGTGGGTAGGCGTAAACGTCCAGTTTTTCTAATGATCTCTCCTGATCAAACTGTTTCATCTCTATTATCTTTCGCTCGTAAAGACTGTTCACTTGATTGATGTATAAAAAGAATGGCATAACGCATGTGAATAAGATCCCTACAAAGATGAGCATTCCGAGAACAGTTGATATGGCGGCTCGCGACTTAAGAAGATGAGACAATATAAGTTGAGTAGACAACATTTTGCCTCCTACTAATAACCGTAATACTCAGCTCGTCGCCGGCCTCAGCGGCGAGAGAAACAGATACCGCAACTATTTGACCGTTTGGAATTAAAATTCCAGTTGCGTTCCGTCCTTCAGAGTCTCCCCTAACATAAACATCAACTTGCACATCAACCTCTCCATAATTGAAAACCCAAACATTCAGAACGCTGGATGTATTGTCGTAGCTAATATGTTCAACGGTGAATCTCTCACTAACCGCATCTATCTGCCTCTTAACTTTCTCGTAATAATCATCCTCTAAACTTCTGGTTATAGAGTAAGTAAGCGACCAGACGCTAATCCCAATAGTGAGAACTACTCCGCAAAGGATTACTGTAGCAA
>JAGGZB010000144.1 GCA_021162225.1 Candidatus Bathyarchaeota archaeon
ATGAGACCCTAAGCGAGATAGCTAAACGTGAGAATAGCAGATTTCTAGTTCAAGGAACAATACTGGCGGATATAATCGAGACGCAAGGCGGTATCAAGACGCAACATAATGTTCTTGAACAGATAGGGATAAACACTAGAGAACTATATGGATTTAAAGTTGTTGAACCGCTCGTAAGTCTTCTAAAATGGCAGGTCAGAGAAGTTGCAAGATATCTGAGAATTCCTTCTGATATCACTGAGAGGCAACCTTTTCCTGGACCTGGACTCTCAGTGAGGGTTGTCGGGGAGATTAGGCGAGACAAACTGGCCTCGCTTAAGACAGCGACTGAGATAACGGAAGAGAAACTATCTAAGTATAAACCAAGCCAGTACTTCGCAGCTATCATAGATAATAAGGAGATCCTGCATCCAAACGTTAGCAGAATCGTGAAAAAAGCTTCTCGAATACTTGATTTAGATGCGAATCAAGTTTCTGTTAAGGTTTTCGCAGATAAGGCAACTGGAGTTAGAGATAAGACGAGAGCGTACGGTGACATTCTAGCCTTGAAATCTACTGGAAGAGACGGAAGCATAATTAAGAAAGACTTAACGCAACTTCTTGACCTACAAAGAGCAATCCTCGAAGAAAATCAAGAATTCACACGTGTGTTTTACATGATTGCGGAGCGAGAAATCAGTAAGCCGTATGCAATCGTTATAAGAGCAGTTGAGACCGAGGATTTCTTAACAGCGAAAGTTTCAGATCTGCCATGGAAAATACTTAAGGAGACGGCTGAGGCTATATTAGAAGAATGCCCGGATGTCTCTGAGGTTTACTATGACGTAACACCTAAGCCTCCAGCAACGATCGAGATGGAGTAGATCAACTCTTTTATGCTTAAACAGAGAAATTCTTTCAAGAGAGTGAAGAAGATGAGAGTAATCGTTCACCGGATAGAATCGATCAGAGATGCCGCTGGAAATCTTGGTAAAAGAATCGAACTCGTTGAGGAGAGCGTTGTTCCAAGCTTCGCGATAAGGCCGCAGAGCGAGGAGGCACGTATGGTTCAGGAGATGGTCAGAGTCCTGCAGCAGCAGATGCCGATCTTCGGAGCGCGTATGCAGTCATACCAGCCTAAGATGATACTTTTTTTAACAGAGGAAGAATATGAGCAGCTCGGCGTGGAATTCGACGTTAACCAGGTTTATGAAGTAACGCTTTCAGGACAAGCAATAAAGTTTAGGAAGATCTCGTAGATATACTATTTATTATCTATCTTTGTTCCTAACTCCTCAGGGAGGCAGGTCGCATGAGAGTTAGGGCACACGTCTTTATAAGCGGACATGTCCAAGGAGTCCTCTTTAGATATGAAACCAAACGTTTAGCTGTACGTCTCGGCGTCTTCGGATGGGTAAGAAATCTCCCAGACGGTCGAGTTGAAGCTGTATTTGAAGGAGAGAAAGATAATGTTGAGGAAATGATTAAGTTTTGTCATAGGGGACCGCCGGGAGCTATCGTAAAGAGTGTTAAAGTTCTTTGGGAAAAGCCAACTGGAGAATTTGATAGCTTTCAGATCCGCTACTTTTAGGCTATGGAAGCAACCAAAAGGAATAATAATGCTTGTGACCGTGATATTAGTGATTGACGGAGGGTTTCTTCCATAACTTAGATTGAGAAAAATATGAGGTGTAAAGATTGAGCCAAGGATGGATTGAGACGTGTCAGAGAATCCTTGAGCAGATACAGCGAATGTCACAGAAGAAGGAGAAGGATAGATTAGATCTAATTCAGTCCATGAGATTCTCTCTCTACGCGCTGCATCGAAGCATTCTAGGATGGCTCAACTGGGTTAATAACCCCGATATAATGGTAACCTTCAGCCAAGACGAACTTGAGGAAATGAACAAAAAACTAACCGAGTTCATAACTGAATTTATAAAATACGATATCGAAGTGACAAAGAAAGGAGCAAGTAAAAGTATGGATGTCCAGCGTGCGAGGAGAGAAGTTGAGGAAAGGGAGAGAAGAACTCCTGAGGGTATCTTCTATATATAGGCACTAGATGAATATGACATTAAGCTATCTTCTTAGGAGTCATGTTTTGGGTATTCTGAAGTGACTATCTCTCCCAGCGCTGATATATTCCCCACTCATTTGATCACGTACGATCGAAGCGATCCTACGGAAATTATCGGGTCCTAAATACTGTCTAGGCTTAACGATTATGTATTCGCCAGCATCTTCAAAGTAAAGCAAGTTTGCAAGATCAGGCGGGAAAAGATCCTGGACTTTCTCTATCGTTATCTCTTCCTCTTGAGATCTTGGAAGCTGCGAGGTTTCAGAAACAATCGATGATTGGATGGAAATCCGAGAACCAGAGGATTCAGGCAGAGATGCTTCTTGAGCAACCGTGTAGGAACCTAAAGAAGCCTTTAGAGTATTGGAGATCTCAGAAAGATCGTCCATAAGAAACCTTAAGATTCTTAGAAGCTCGTCGATTCTTCCAAGTAAATCTTCAACTTTCTTCTTATCCACACTCATCGAAATCCTTCTCACAATTTTCAAACTCTACTATATAGAAAATTATTGCTTCACTTCTTAAATTGTTTAATGCGGATTGAACTTTCTCCATAAGACGCCGCTTTTTTACTTATTAATAAGGCATCGAGGAATCTAAGAGGCACGTACTTAAATAAAAATCATTCACCTATCTCCTCCCTTATCTTATCCAGCTCTATCGCTATCTGCTTCCGCTTCGCCATATTTCTCAGAACTACTTTCCCCTCTTTCATCTCCTTAGGTCCAAGAACCACAGCGAATTCTATACCTCTC
>JAGGZB010000164.1 GCA_021162225.1 Candidatus Bathyarchaeota archaeon
CTCTCTTACTTTATGGAATTACCGTATGGTCTACTTTGCTGTAGGCCTATTCGGCGTACTAACCCTTGCAACTGGTCTGATACTTTCCAGACAGATCACAGATGAGCCGATCAGCCGGTCAGAGGAGAGAAGGAACGTTGGAAAACTTGAGGGTTTCCGAGCGGTTCTGCGGAATCATAGCATCCTCGTTGCTAGCGTGACGGAGGCCGCGGCGAGGTACGTCTATGGAGCTTTAGAATTCTTTCTTGTAGGCTACTTGAAGAACGTAGCGAAGATGGATCCTTCATTGATAGGTATAATCATGGGGATGCAGCTGGTCTTGATTCCCATAGTTAACCCGTTTATGGGGAAACTCTCCGACAGGGTTGGCAGGAAGATCCCGATTATTGGCGGTCTAGTGCTTGGGGGAATGTCAATACTTGCAATTCCATATAATGTTCAGTTCATCCCGCTCCTGCTCATCTCTGTAGCATTTGGACTATGCTTCTCAATGATCATTTCATCTGCACCCGCGCTTGTTGGGGATCTTGCGGATAAAGAATCATATGGTGCGGCTATGGGCTTCCTAGCAACAATAATGGATATTGGCCAGATGGCCGGACCGATATTCACGGGCTTCATAATGGCTTCGTTCGGATATGCTGGTTCATTCTTCTCCCTAGGAGCAGTGCTGATAATAGTAAGTGTGGCTTTCAGCATTTACACATCCATCACGGGCAAGATAAGGCGGATTTAAAGCCTTTTAGACGCTAAGAATTCTCCTATAAACCCCATTTGAATGATATTCCTCTCGACCATCTGCCACCTGAGTCTCTATGCATCATCGGCCCTAAGTATTTCCAAAGCCAGCTAGCAAACTCCATTGGATTCTTTGTCTGTACGTATACTTCTCCCGGGCCTTCCACCACGGTGACTAAGCCTTCTCCTCCGAGTAGAGTTGCCTTCAGCCCTCCGAAAGTTTTCACCTTATACGTGCACGTCGTGCTCAGAGCTGCCAAATGATAGTTGTCCACGACGATCGTCTCACCCTCCCTTAACTTACGTTTTTCAATAGCTCCGAAAGTGTTTATGAAGAGCTTCCCGTCTCCGCTTGTCTTGATCATGAATAGGTTCTGCCCAAATAATCCTTTGAATCCCTGCCACTCAGTATCCAGAGTGACTTCTGAAGTAGAAGCTATGTAGGCTGAACTTTGAATGATATATCCCCTATCTTCCTTCACTTCCAGCATCGCTATGTCACCGAGTGGAGCTGATGCGAAACCGACAATGCCCAGCTTGTTCTTGGCCGTATAATCGTTCACAAAAAGCGTTTCTCCTCCCAGTAGGGAGATCTTAACAGTTCTCCATATGCCTCCCTCTCGTATCCTCGTATGAGTCTTAACCTCGATGTTGCTGGGCATGTAGATCATCGCGCCTGCTTCGGCCCTTATGACGCTTTCTGGGGGCAGATGAACCTCCAAAAGAGAATATGCAGGCCTATACTTTATCTCGTAATCTATCTTCTCCTCTGCTTGTCCGGACACAAGGCTCACCAACTGTATCTTCTATACATGAATGTTTTTGAGTTTTAAAGTTACTGGTCGATTTTAGGATGTGTAGAATCTCAAAATAAACATCGCCGCATAGAGTTAATATGGTAAACTACAAGAAGATTTTGGACGTAAAAGCAACATTCTAGTATTGCTTTGGGGGATGAGGATAAATCTAACTAGACTCTTAAGGTAGGACCATTCGGAAAGGGCAAACAAGTTCTTGAGTGTTTCAGGAGTCACAAGATGGAACAAGATTATCCTTCTTTAAGACTTCCATAGCCTTCCACATGGCATTCTCAGTTCTCTCTAAGTCTTCATCGGAGTGCTTAACACACGGCATGAATCTTCCGGTTCCATATGGGTAGACGCCATTATTCACCATTGAAAGATAGAATGCATACGCGGCTAGGGAACTAGATCCTTCTCCGAACTTGGGATGGATGAAGGCCATAGGTCTTTCAGGCGGTGCGCCTCCCACGGACACCTTTATGCCAGCTTCCTCCGCGCATTTAACGATGCAATTCACTATTCTCTCGCATATCTTGTAAAGGCGGGGATAAATCTCATCGCGTTCCCTATCTATAATCTTCATGGTCTCTAGACCGGCGCTTATGCAGATTGGCTGAGCATTCCATGTTCCTCCAAGCGAGATCCTCACAAAGCGATTCCAATATTCGTCATCTCTGAACTCGTAATATTGGAGTAATTCTCGACTTCCGCATATTGCTCCTATAGGGGCGCCTCCGCCAACGATCTTACCTAAGACGGCTAAATCTGGTGTAACTCCATAGTATTCTTGGGCGCCTCCAGCCGCGTATCTAAATCCGGAGACAACCTCATCAAGTATGAAGACAACTCCATACTTCTCGGTGAGTTCTCTCAGCTCTTCCATATACTCCTTCGTATAAGGCGCGTTCCCCTGAAGAATTATGCATGCCACATCTCCCGTAGCGAATATCTTCTCGACGATTTCGGGCTTATTATACGGTACGATGATTGTGTTTTCGCGTACGGACCTCGGTATTCCTCGAGTATTGCATAAACCATATGGTGGACCGTTGTGAGCAAGAATGACTGATTCCCATTTTCCATGATAACATCCCTCATGGATTATTATCTTGTCCCTTCCGGTGTGTAATCTTGCGAGTCTAACAGCCATTGCTATAGCTTCGCTTCCGCAGGCGCACGCTCTCACGAATCCATCCTTGGCGCATGGAACTAGCTTCTTTATCACTTCAGCCCATTCTATCTCGAGCTCCGTGCATGAACCCATATGAATATTCGAAAGAACCGATTCGATAGCTCTCCTCAGTCTTTTGTCATTATATCCGAAGAGTAACGCGCCATGTCCCATCACGTAATCTATATACTCGTTTCCATCAACATCCCATTTCTTGGTTCCATCAGCCCTAGCCATATATATTGGGAAAGGCTTCACGTATCTCCCATCATGGGTAACTCCGCTCGCAAAGCATCTCAGAGCTCGACTATAAAGCTCCCTTGATCTCGGATGCTTCTTCACGTACTCCTCTTCTAAAAGCTTCACGAGAGACATGCAGACCATCCCAAATTCATTTAAGGACGTATTCGCGGATTCCCTTAACGGCTTAAATGCTTATGTAATGGGAAAACTTATAAGATTTCCTAATGTCTGCTTGCAATCGTAAAGATATCCTGCATATTGAGAGAGGACTACGGATTCTTTCGCTACTTGTAACGTTGAGCGTTAATCAATTCTGAGGAAGCTGCCGAGGCGGACAAGGCTTTTAATATTTTTAAAACAGATGTTCTACGGAGGCGTCTGGTGATGGAGTATGGTATAGCCGTGGATCTCGGGGCAACCTACTTGAGGGTTATAGCTGGGTGCAAGGATGGAAGAGTATTGGCTAGAATTGTGGAGAGAACAAACCTTACGGAGGGCCCTGAAGCGGTAAGCCAGCAGATGATCAAGCTCATAAAAAGGATTTGTAGAGAAAATAGTCTTAAACCTGAAGATGCCGCTGGCATAGGAGTTGGAGCCTTCGGTCCGCAAGATCCTGTTAGAGGCGGAATATCGAGGCCTGCGAATGCTCCTTACGAGTTCATACCGATAAGGGAACCATTAACTGAAGAGTTTAAAGTTCCAGTTGAGGTCATGAATGATTGCCTCGTTGCGGCTATAGGTGAAAGATTCTACGGGGCTGGCAGAGGCATCGATAACTTTGTTTACATAACGATAAGTACGGGTATCGGAGCAGGTGTCTACGTTGACGGCCGCGTCCTCTTAGGTAAGGATGGGAATGCCCATGAGATCGGACATATAGTAGTTGATTACGAGGGTCGCCTTCTATGCGGATGTGGTAAGAGGGGACATTGGGAAGCTTATTGTTCAGGTAAGAACATGCCAAACTATGCGCGGTTGATCATCGAGGAGGAGAACCTAAAAGATAAGTTTAGGCGTAGTTACCTGTACAAAGCGGCGTCTGGAAGAATGGAGGGAATAACCGCAAAGGCTATCTATGATGGAGCCAAGATCGGCGATTCTCTCTGTGAGTATCTGGTTAATCGTGTAGGTGAAATAAACGCGATGGGTGTTGCCTCAGCCGTAAACGTGTATGATCCATCAGTTGTGATTTTAGGCGGAGCCGTGGTACTGAATAATGTGGATCAAGTATTAACCCCCATAAGAATGCGATTTAAGGATTATATAGTTAATAGGGAAGCTGAGGTGAAAGTAACTCCGCTGAAGGGTGACGTAGTCTTGTATGGGGCATTAGCTATGGCCTTTGGTCTTCATAGAGAAGGCTGAGCATGCAAAAGTAGTCGGTCTAGGAAGATTTCATCTAATAGCGAATGAAGAAGATGCGATTTCTCTCCAGAGTGAATCTTTATTAACCAAAAGGTGAAACCTTAAAAGCTATAGCTTTCCTAAAGACTACGAGGGTGCTAGGCTTTGATAATGGATCTCCTTAAGGAGAGAGCTAAGAAGAAGCCTATGAGGATAGTTCTCCCTGAGGGTGAAGAGGGCAGAATAATAAGGGCTTCTGTAAAGGCGGCTGAGGAGGGTCTAGCCAAGCCTATACTTCTGGGAGACGAGGATGCAATAAATGAGAGGGCAGAGGATCTTGGGCTAAGTCTCAGAGGTGTTGAGCTGCTGAATCCGGAAGTTAGCCCGGAGATGGATGAATACGTCGAGAAATATCTTGAGATAAGGAGGGGCAAGAGAGTAAGTGAAGCTATGGCTAGGAGAATATTAAGGCGGCCTCTCTATTATGGAGCCATGATGGTTAGAGTGGGCGATGCGGATGGCATGGTCGCCGGAGCCGTATCCATTACTGCAAGCGTGATAAGGGCAAGTCTCCTTTTAATAGGGCTACAAAAGGATATAACGGTGCCATCAAGCTTCTTCATAATGGAGACTAAAAATGAAAAGATAGGAGAGAATGGAACACTTATATTTGCGGATGCAGCCGTAAATCCGGATCCAACTCCCGAGCATCTGGCTGATATAGCTATAGCCTCAGCTAGAAGCGCCAAGGCTTTGCTCGGATGGACGCCTCGAGTAGCAATGTTGTCTTTCTCAACCAAGGGAAGCGCAGCACATCCATTAGTCGATAAAGTTATGGAAGCGGTTAAGATAGCTAAGTCGAAGGCTCCCGACATAGCTATAGATGGCGAATTGCAGGCGGACGCCGCTCTGTTGCCGAGCGTTGCTGAGAGAAAGATTAAGGGCGATGTTGGACCCGTCGCTGGCAGAGCGAATATACTGATATTTCCGGATCTGGATGCTGGGAACATAGCCTACAAGCTTGTTCAGCATGTCTGCGGGGCTGGGGCCTACGGTCCAATACTTCAGGGATTCGAGAAGCCGGTCAGCGACTTGTCCAGAGGAGCTAAGGCCGAAGAGATAGTGGGGGTAATAACGATCGTTAACATATTGGCCCAAGGATTCCAGGGGCGACTATGATGGTGAAGGTACTCGTCGTAAATTGTGGAAGCTCAACTATAAAGTACAAGATCTATGACGCTGAGGGAAAGGAGCTCCGGGAACTGGCATCCGGCCTCCTAGACAAGGTTGAAGCTGAAGAGTCAACATTAATCCATAGGCGCGGCGGGGAAGTCTTTAAACTGAAATTAAAGGCTAGAAGCCATAGGGAAGGGTTAAGAGTAATTCTGGAGATTCTGACAAGTGAAGAGCATGGCGTAATAAGGGATCTCTCCGAAGTATATGCCGTTGGCCACAGAGTCGTCCATGGAGGAGATTCCTTCTTCGAGTCGACGTTAATAACTAAGGAGGTTCTGGAGGTTATTAGGGAATGGTCCGAAATGGCTCCATTACATAACCCAGCTAACATAGCCGGAATAGAAGCGGCTATGTCTCTTATGCCAGAGACCCCTCAAGTAGCCGTTTTCGATACAGCCTTCCATCAAACGATGCCCGTCGAAGCCTATCTCTATGCCATACCATATGATCTGTATGAACGCTATAAAATACGACGCTATGGCTTTCACGGAACATCCCACCGATACGTAGCTCGAAAAGCAGCGGAGATCTTAGGCGTTGACCTTTCAAGTCTTAAGATGGTAACATGTCATCTGGGAGCCGGATGTAGCATAGCAGCTGTTAAGGAAGGAAAGTCCATAGATACGAGTATGGGTTTCACACCTCTTGAAGGGCTCGTTATGGCCACGAGATCCGGGGACATAGATCCATCTATAATCTTCTTCCTAGCTCGGAAACGTAACATGAGCCTCGAGGATATCGAGAATTTACTGAATCGTGAAAGCGGCTTGAAAGGACTATCTGGAGTGAGCGGCGACGTCCGCGACCTAAGAAGGGAGCTGGAGAAGGGAAATAAAAAGGCCGAGATAGCGCTTAAGGTCTTTGCGTATAGGGTCAAAAAGTATATAGGCGCCTACATGGCTGCGATGGGCGGGTTAGACGCCATAGTCTTCACGGCTGGAATAGGCGAGAACGACTGGAGAATGAGGAAATCCATATGTGAAGGATTAGAGGCCCTAGGCGTTGAGATCGACGAAGAGAAGAATAGGGCTGAGTCTAGGGAGCCGAGGATAATAAGCCGCGACTCCTCGAGGGTTAAGGTTCTGGTTATACCGACTGATGAGGAGCTAGCAATAGCCTTGGAAACATTATCGGTCCTGAGCAAGTCTAAAGGGTGAGAGTAAATAAAAGATAAATTGTCATGAGTTGAGACTAGATTAGGAGGAGATGCATTTGAAGATATGCATATTTGAGGATCAAAAATATGACAACCTTTATCCTATGACCATGACGAGACCAGTGTTTGAACTCAGATGCGGCAGGACTACGCTTATGGAAAAGATAAAGAGAGAGCTTCCCGAAGCCGAAACTGTTTATTTCCTCAGAGAACACTTGGCAGCGGTCTTCAAGGAAAATGTCAAGGATGGAGTCGTAAATGATCTCAAAGCCTTGAAGGACGATGTATTCATAGTAAATGGGCGCCTCCTGCCCAAGAGGGGCGACTTGAAGCTTGAGGGAGACGAAGAAATAGCTGTAAAGGGCGAGGATATAGTCTATGCTAGAGTTAAGAAGGCTACTATGGAGAAGATGCTCGCCGGAAGCCTAGAGGACACATTGAAGAATCTCAGAGAAGAGCTGAGTCCCAAAGAAACGGACTTAACCCTGATAGAGTACCCGTGGGACTTAATAAATGAGAATTCTAAAGCGATAGAGGAAGACTTTAGAGCTTTGGGCAGCGAGATACGCGGCGACGTTCATTCCACATGTGTGATACTGGGCGACAAGGAGAACTTGTACATTGCAAAGACGGCTAGGATAAATCCGTACGTAGTACTAGATGCGGAGAACGGGCCGATAATCATCGATGAGGGAGCGATAGTTCACCCATTCAGTCGAATAGAAGGGCCGAGCGCCATAGGTAAAAACTGCTTGATATTAGGTGGAAAGATAAGAAGCGGTTCAAGCTTCGGGCCCGTTTGCAGAGTCGGCGGGGAAACTGAGGAATGCATAATCCACGGGTACACCAACAAGTATCATACGGGCTTTCTAGGTCACTCATACGTTGGCAAATGGGTTAACATTGGAGCATTAACTACTAATAGCGACATAAAGAATGATTACATGCCAGTTCAAGTATATTTCAAAGGAGAATTTGTGGATACAAAGACTCAAAAACTCGGATCCTTCATTGGTGATCATTGTAAGTTCAGCATAGGATGTCTTCTCAATACAGGAAGCGTCATAGGGGTAGCATGTAATATACTGGCCTCAGGCGAGCCTACGCCGAAGTATATACCGAGCTTCTGCTGGTACTTCAGGGGGAGACTGAGTAGGGGCGCTGGCTTCAGAAGAACGATCATAACTGAGAAGAGAATGATGGCGCGGAGAGGAATCGAGATGACGGAAGCCTACGAGAAACTCCTAAGACGAGTATATGATGAGACTAAAGAGGAGAGGGAAAAACTAATTAGAAGGAGCAGAGTTAAGGCGCTCTTAAGAGGAAAGCATGCGTGACGAAATGGTGGTGATGTGATTGGCTGAGGATGTGGAGGCTAGATCTAAAAGAATAATTGCTGAACAGTTTGGCGTTAACCCTGAAGACTTAACGTATGACACGCATCTAGTCCGCGACTTACTGATGGAATCTCTAGATAAGATAGAGCTCATAGCAGCTTTTGAGGAGGAGTTCGACTTAGAGATACCGGAGGAGGAAGCGGAGCAGAACGTAACTGTCGGGCAAGTGATAGAGTATATCAAGAAGAAGATATCCAGCAAGGAATCAACCTGAAATAGTCAATTCTACTCTCAAATTCCCTTTATTTCTCCAAAACAAGGCTTGGGTGTTTATTTTTTATGATTAAAGGTATAGGCGTCGACATAGTGGAGATTGAAAGGTTTAGACGCGCCGTTGAGAGGAGGGGACGTAGATTCTTAGAGAAGATCTTCACTGAGGAGGAGATGGAGTATTGCTTCTCTATGAAGGATCCTTATCCGCACTTAGCGGGTAGATTCTGCGTGAAAGAGGCCGTTCTAAAATCGCTTGGTTTAGGAATAGGCATGGGCGTGAAGCTAAAGGATATAATTGTATGCCTGGATAAGTCTGGGAGACCATACATTAATGCTGGAGATTCATTAAGGAGATTCATGAACGAAATATCAAGTAGCCGCATATTTGTAAGCATTAGTCACAGCGGAGAGTATGCCGTGGCTGTGGCTATGCTTATCTAAAGAGGCGTGAAAATTCTGATTTATGCGGTTTTCCTAATAAGGATGAGACCGTCCATGATGCTGAGACGTTCATTTGTCTTATCGTTTTAAGGAAGAGGAGAAAGGCGTAAGAGACTAAATACCAGAGGATCATGAAGGATCTGATTGAGCTTGAAGTTAATCCACCCATAAGAATTGGAGAGAAGATAATAAAGAACCTTATGGGTACGGGAGTCAACGTAGTGACTGCAGGGCTGATAAATAGAGGTTTGTGGCTAAGTAATAGGCTTGCGAATATGGAAATTTAGCATACATGCAGATTAACGCTTAGATGTAGATTTTAGGGGAGGCTGAAAATAGGTGATTCTTCCCTCCTCAAGCACTTAGATGTTTCTTTACTTTACGCGTTTCGAGAACTCCCTTGAGATCTTTTCATACATCTCCAGTTCTCTCTGAGAGATCGGCTTTACTCTTCTTAACGCCTCCTCAAAGTGTCTCCTGTAAACCTTCAATTTCTCAGCGTTCTTCCTAGCTTCTTCCGGATTTCCGCTCTTAGCGATGTGTTCCCGAATCGCAAGCATGACCGCAGTGTTACAGACTGCTTCTAGATCCGCTCCAGTGTAGCCCTCGGTCCGCTTGGCAATCTCGTCTAGATTCACATCATCAGCTAAAGGCTTCTTTCGGGTGTGAATCTTTAGGATCTCCTTTCTTGCCTCTAAGTCTGGAGGCGGAATGTATAATAGCTTATCGAACCTTCCAGGTCTGAGCAAGGCTGGATCTACTATGTCAGGTCTGTTAGTTGCCGCTATGACTACTACTCCCCTGAGCTCCTCTAACCCGTCCATCTCGGTTAAGAGCTGACTTATCACGCGCTCGGTAACGTTTGAGTCTCCGACTCCTGAGCCTCTCACAGGGGCAATCGCATCGATCTCATCGAAGAAGATTATGCTCGGTGCCGCCTGTTTAGCCTTTCTGAAGACTTCGCGTATAGCCCTTTCTGATTCGCCGACCCATTTAGAGAGGACTTCTGGTCCCTTGATGCTTATGAAGTTTGCCTCGCTCTCATTTGCCACAGCCTTAGCCAGCAGGGTCTTCCCCGTTCCCGGAGGGCCATAGAGCAGTATGCCTTTCGGGGGTCTAGCGTCCATGTGCTCGAAGATCTCCGAGTATTTTAGAGGCCACTCCACGGCTTCTTGGAGTTCAAGTTTCGCCTCTTTCAAGCCTCCTATGTCATCCCATTTAACTGAGGGTACCTCAACCAAGACTTCACGCATGGCTGATGGCTCAACATCCCTGAGCGCCTCCATGAAGTCATTCATAGTTACTGATATTTTGTTCAGAATCTCGGCTGGTATCTTCTCCTTTTCGAAGTCGATTTCTGGAATTATTCGTCTCAGTGCCCGTATGGCTGCTTCCTTGCATAGAGCCTCAATGTCGGCTCCGACGAAGCCGTGAGTTATGCTAGCTATTCTCTCCAAGTCTACGTCATCGGCTAGTGGCATGCCACGTGTGTGAATCTGCAGAATCTCAAGTCTGCCCTTCTTGTTTGGAACCCCTATCTCTATCTCTCTGTCGAATCTTCCAGGTCTCCTGAGTGCTGGATCTAAGGCGTTAGGTCTATTGGTTGCTCCTATAACTACGACTCTTCCTCTAGGCTTCAGCCCATCCATCAACGCGAGGAGCTGCGATACAACGCGTTTCTCAACCTCACCTGTTACTTCCTCTCTCTTAGGTGCAATAGCGTCGATTTCGTCGATGAAGATTATGCTTGGAGCGTTCTCTTCAGCCTGCTTGAAGATCTCTCGCAGTCGCTCCTCGCTTTCGCCATAGTATTTGCTCATTATTTCAGGTCCGCTGATGCTGAAGAATGCGGCGTTTGTCTCGTTTGCAACTGCCTTAGCTAGCAGGGTCTTTCCCGTTCCCGGCGGACCATAAAGTAGAACTCCCTTTGGAGCCTCCACCCCAAGCCTTTCAAAGAGCTCTGGATACTTCAGTGGGAGCTCAACCATCTCACGTATCTTCTTGATCGCCTCGGAGAGTCCGCCTATATCCTCATATGTTACTCGGGGTATCTCCCGTATGGCGGCCTCGGCTTTCCCTTCGCTTATCACGATCTCCGTATCCGATGAGATTATTACGGCTGATGCTGGGGGCTGAACACTTATAACCGTTAGGTCAATCTTTCTTCCCATTATCCCGAGGGGAATTAGGTCTCCTCTAGTTACAACCCTCCCTTCTAGAAGGCGGCGTAGATACTCCTCAGCTCCCATAATTCTGAGAGGTTCGGTTGGCGCAAGCGTGATCTTAATGGCTTTCTTAGCCTC
>JAGGZB010000061.1 GCA_021162225.1 Candidatus Bathyarchaeota archaeon
GGGGAATTAACCATCCTAGATAGTGTTGAAGAAGTCTGTTCTAAACTTCGATTTTTATTGGAGGAAGCTGTGAAGAATAACCTGACTGAGGGCATCCTCTTATCTGGAGGCTTAGATACAAGCATCCTGGCGGTTGTTGCGTCAAGGTTTACTTCTTTAAAGGCATTTACTGTTGCCTTTCAGAATGCGCCAGCACCCGATGTTGAGTACGCAGTATTGATGGCGAATAGATTGGGACTCAAACATGTCGTCCACATATTCGGTGAAGAGGAGTTATATGATGCTATTCCGGCGGTTGTGAAGACGACGAAGTCTTTCGATCCGATGGAGATACGCAACAGCGTGGCGATTTATATCGGCTTAAAAGTGGCAAAAGAGAATGAAATATCAACCGTTATGACTGGGGATGGATGTGACGAGCTCTTCGCCGGATACAGCTTCCTATTCAGATATGAGAAGGAGAAACTGGATTTTGAGTTGAAGAAGCTATGGAGTGTAATGGCGTTCTCATCTGTCCCTCTTGCTAAGGTTCTTGGAATTGAGGTAAAGCTTCCCTATCTCGATTCGGCCTTTAAAGATTTCGTGATGAAACTAGACTCGAAGTATAAGATTCGAAAAGAGAATGGGCGGATTTACGGTAAATGGATCTTACGTAAAGCATTCGGAAGTATCTTGCCTAGAGAGATCTTGTGGAGGGTTAAGATCCCAATCGAATATGGCTCAGGGACAACCATACTCCCAAACCTCTTTAACTTGAAGATTCCCGATAAAGAGTTTGAGAAGAAGAGAAGAAAGTACCTTGCTGAGGATGGAGTAACAATCCGTGATAAGGAACAACTATTCTACTACGAAGTTTACAGGACGGTGATAGGAATTCCTCGTCCAGCAGGGAAGGAAGGTAAGGTATGTCCGTACTGCCACTCCAGCGTTCCAGAGAATGCTACATACTGCAGAACATGCGGAGCATATCCGATCTAATCGTGCGGAAGTGATTGATTAATGCGCAGTAAAGCGGGAATGGTGGCTGCAGGCCTATTTTCGGGTGGTAAAGACTCTCTCTATGCGATATACCTCGCTGAAAAGGAAGGTGTTAAAGTTGAACATTTAATATGTCTGATTCCAAGTTTTTCAGTTCCATCTCCACATGCAGAGAACGTTGAAGCTATAAAGTTTATAGCTAAGTCTATGCGGAGGAAACTCACGATCATAGATCTCCATAAGGATATGGATGAGTTCGTTAATGTTCTCAGAAGCCTAGGTGTAGACGTCCTAGTTGCAGGCGACGTATATATTGAAGAGCATAAATCTTGGCTTGAGAAGATATGTAACGAAGCGGATGTGAATCTGCTCGAACCCCTATTCGGAAGAGACACTACAAAACTTTTCAAAGAGATATTTAATTCAGGATTTAAGGCTGTAATAATCGGCGTAGACAATAGATGCTTGGGAGAGGAATGGTTGGGATTCACGTTGGACAAGGAGACAGCCGCCAGATTTTTGTCAAGAGTTAGACGTGTAGATCCGCTCGGTGAGAACGGAGAGTATCACACGTTGGTCACTGATTGTCCCCTCTATCCAAAGCCGCTCAAAATAAAATCCGCGAAGAAAATCATCGCTGGCAACATTACATATCTCTTACTCTCAATAATCTAATTTATAGTAGAAATGTCTATTAAAGACCAGAAGAAAAGATGACAGAAACAAGAAATAGAGTTTGCATTTAGGTTTCTCCACCTAGACATTGCAGAGAAGATACTCCCCTCCTCGGCAATGAAAGATGTCAGGAAGGCACTCAATTATAAAGGTCTTTTAACGGCTAAGTTTATGGATATTTCCGCTATATCAGTTCCATATTCAGCGATCCTTCTTACGCTTTCTAGAATGAGTCTTATCCCCAGCATTGTTCTGGCTTCAATCTTAAGCATAAGTAACTGCTCGATTATCTCATCTTCTAGACTTATCACCTGCTCTATCTTCTTCATGGACTCGTTAATCAGGTTCGGATCGTACTTGTATAGAGTTTTCACGGAGCATTCATGGATCTCTTGAGCTATGGAACTCATCTTAACAATCTTTTCCATCATTTTATTATTTGACTGTGCGGGTAATGTTGGAATCACACTTGCTATTCTAGCGGCGTGATCGGCGCTTCTCTCTATACTCTTCACTATAAGGCGATAACCGAGGCAGTCTCTAGGATTTGATAAACCCATCTCCTCAATGAGCATTCTGTTATAGACTGCTGCTTTAAGCTGCCTAACCGCGAAGAAATATAACCTATCCACCTCATCGTCCCTCTCAACAATCTCCACGGCCAGGTCTTTGTCATTACTAACTAGTGCTTTCATAGCATCTTTCAACATGAACAACATCAATACATGCATGCGGTCTAAAGCTCTTCTCAAGGGAAGCTCCACATGGCCGAGTAGGCATTGTGCAACGATCTCATCGGCGGACTCCTCCATTATCTCGACGCCGATCAGCTTCTGCCTAATTGAGCTCTTGAGGAGATCTCGGTATCTTACATTTCTAAGTTTAACTCTTATTACATCGTAACCTACGAGGTAATGGGCTATGAAATCCCTGATGACGGCTTCTAGTCCAGCCTCTGCAGAAGCCTCTATGATAGCCTCTGAAACTTCCTTAGGCTTCAATTCTCCCTTAGGAACTATGAGCAATGACATGTCAGCTTGCGGTATCAATGCTACTTGATCCTTAGGCTTTAACCCGGCTGCCTTTACCCACTTCTTAGGCAATGATATTACGTAAGTAGCACCTCCCGTTATCTGAATCTTTCTCAACTCTGCGGGGAAACTCATAGGGATCACCATATACA
>JAGGZB010000069.1 GCA_021162225.1 Candidatus Bathyarchaeota archaeon
GAAGCCTAGATAGAAGAAGGCAGGCACGCTGATAACCGTTACGAAGTAAAGGCAGAAGACGAGCGTTCTTATTCTGGCTCCGGGAAATAGAAGCAGATAGGCTCCTAGAACGGCTGAGATTGCTCCTGAAGCTCCAACCATGGGCGTTACGAGATCGAAGAAAAGATATGGAACAGGAGCTAGAAATACTGAAAGAAGCGTAGAGAAGATGTGCATGAAAGTTGCGACTAATCCTCCAGCAAGATAAAATATCAAGTATCTTCCATGGCCAAGTGCATCCTCAACATTGTCGCCGAATATCCATAAATAAAGCATATTCCCTAGTAGGTGCATAACATCCGCATGTATGAACATGCTCGTAAAGAGCGTCCAGATCCTGCTTCCTTTGAATATCAGGGCGGGTATAACTCCATAGAGCTCTATTCCTCTCCGTAGATTTCCAGTTAGGAGAAGATAAAAGAAAATAGCCACGTTAGCTGCTATCAAAGTATAGTTTACAATTGGCTTTCGATGAGGCTTGTTCTCGTCGCGAAGAGGAATCATCTATAGACAACCCGGAGACAAGATGGTTCTATTTCGCTGTTCTAAATATTTAAATTCTATCGATAATTCGCTCCTCGAAGAAATATAAGGCTTAATGCAAAGTTTGCAGTGGGAGGAGACATAAATTGATTGGATACTCCAGCCTTGCCCATCTGCCATATCTAAGAGAATACAGAAGCCGCAGAATCTCAAGCTACGATGCCACTGGAGGGAACAGAGACTTCTGGACTATTCACCCTGGAGAAAAGAGGAGACTAGCGGAGATTTCTGGTCCTGGATGCATAAAGCATGTATGGATGACCCTTGGAATTCCTAAAGAGGATTATACAAGGAGAATAATCCTAAGATTCTTCTGGGATGGATGTGATGAGCCTAGTGTTGAATGTCCCATTGGAGACTTCTTCGGTCTTGGGCATGGAGTAAGAAAGAACTTCGTCTCTTTGCCTCTTCAAATGAGCCCGCAAGATGGGAAGGGATTCAATTCGTGGTGGCCAATGCCGTTCAAGGACGAAGCCATAATAGAAGTCGAAAACCAGGGAGACGAAGCCTACGTACATTACTTCTACATAGATTATGAGGAATATAACTCAACGAGCCCCGTTAAGGATCTAGCATACTTCCATGTTCAGTGGAGGAGAGAAAATGACACTGAAGGATGGGCGTATATTGACGGCTTGACGCTGGATGAAGCAGAGGAGGATCCGCGGAATCTCAATAGGGATGGGAGGGGAAACTACGTAATCTTGGAGGCTGAAGGAAACGGGATATACTGTGGAGCGCATCTGGATATAGATTGCTTCCACAGAAACCCAAACGATTGGTATGGAGAAGGAGACGATATGATATTCATAGATGGAGAGAAGCTCCCATCAATACATGGAACCGGAACTGAAGACTGGTTTAACTGCGCATACTGTCCAGGACAAGAGTATAATGCCCCCTACCATGGCATAATTCTCTACTCTGGAACCAAAGACTGGCCTTGGAGAGGGAAACAGACAGTTTACAGATACTACATAGAGGATCCAATAAGGTTCTATAAGAGCATAAGGGTCACGATAGAGCACGGGCATGCGAATAGGCTGAGCAACGATTATTCAAGCACCGCGTACTATTACCTTTCGGAGCCTAAGAGGGGAGGTCCTCCGTTACCTCCGGTTGAGGAGAGGCTGCCAAGGCCGAACGAAGAACTCTATAGGCCTAGAAGAAAAAAGCAGGTATTCTCTACAAAATAATATTCCCCTTTAATTTGGGAATGTAATTATCGCATAAAAAGGGAGGGAATGTTCCATGCTACTTGGTGAGTTCTCTTATTTGACGTAGAACTTCAGCTGGGCTCTTTACTGGAAACTTCATCTTCTTGATTATCTCCTCGGCTGGGACTCCCTTAATAGTGGTTCCTTTCAGCCTAGTTTTCAACTCCTCCCGGTCTAGTGGAAAATCTGCTCCTTTAAGCCTAACTAAAACTATCAGAGCCCAGGCGATTCCTAAAACATCGAGTTCCTCTTCTTTTATGAATATGCCTTTCTCTTTCTTCACTCTCTTGTACGCGAGCTTCGCTATTCCGCCTGCCTTATGCTCGTCGACCTTCTCTACCTCGCCCATGATGAATCTTTCAACTTCCTTCTCATCCGCTTGCAGTATATTCTTCACCGTCTGCTCACTGATACCTAACTCCTTAGCTATCTCCCTATTTGTTTTGAAGAGCTCTCCCTTTAAAACTACGGCGTATGCAGCCTCAGCTAGAGATGGTAGCCACGTCAAGTTTCTGTAGTAGGTTAGTCTCCTTAAGCCGCCGAGCATATTTATGCATTCCTGAAAGACTCTCTCCGCAAGGTGATCTACATCAGCAGTGCTGATCGGCGAGCTTATTACTTCCATCTTCTCCTCATCACTCAATAGAACTCCCTCCAGCCCTCTCCGATATATATTCCTCAAGCGGAGATATAATGTTGATCGTTCCTCCAGGAGTAATCTCGAAGACCCAAGTTCTAGAGTCATGTCCGGTTAAGCGGCATCCATCTATCCTAATAGTTCTTAAAACGCTGCCCACGGGCATCCTGTACAGATTGGAGTCCCACCTTGTCGCGACGAGCTTCTTATCTAAAACGATAGTTCCATCAACTATGTGAGCCACGGCTAAGCCTCCAGCGGCCTCGGCGGACTCAGCGATCTGCGCAGATCTCTTCTGCGATATGAAAATTCCAGTCTGCTTCCATTTCTTAAGGAAGTTGAAAAAGGTTCTGACTATCTGTCTCGCCATTACCTCCTTATGTTCATAAAGTCCCGTGATGCTGTCTATTATCACATTGTTCGTATGCTTCTCCCTTATGACGTAGGCCATAGTATCCATCAAGGCTTTCGGATTCTCCCTGAACTCATCATTCATCGATGCATCTATCACAATGACGTTCTTCAAAATCTTAGAGAAGTCCAAGCCCAAGTACTCGGCCTTCGCCTTCATAGAGGTATATAGAAAATTAGCAGGAGACTCAACGGTTACAAAGAGAATTTTGTAGTCCCGGCTGGCTTGAACAACCGCGAACTGCTCTGCAAGCACGCTTTTGCCGCTATCGGGTAGCCCGGTGATGTTTATCACCGATAAGAATGGGATTCCTCCAAGAGGTTTCTTAATGAATCCGTCGTCCTTACGCTCCACTTTCCAGAACATCTCGTCAATCTTTGTACCCGTAGATATTCCGAAGAGCTTTACCGCCCTGGACTCTAGCTCTCCTAGTTCATAAAATTCTCTCTTCATAAAACTTCACCTAAAGCATCAATGTAAACCGAAAGTTTTCAAATTAAAAATAAGTCATAGATGTATTTAAAGCGTTATAAACTGACAAATAACATGTGCATTTCAAAAATCAAGTTGATGACGCTAATTTTATCATAAAAATTGTTTGGTAGATCTGAAAAAGATCGTGTTGTTTCATGTAAGGTTCTAATCATGTAGGCTAAAGTTCAAGTTTTAGATAATCCTTCGCAACGATGACTTTGCAGTTTAAGCGTTCAGAGAAATTCTTCTCCAGAACCCTTTCCCTCCCATAAAGACTTGGATGTATA
>JAGGZB010000009.1 GCA_021162225.1 Candidatus Bathyarchaeota archaeon
GTTTCTCAATCTTGAAGTCCGCAGCCTTATTCTTGTAGATTATGGCAATCTCAGAGTTTGATACGCATACAACTGGATTAGCTCCAGCCTTCGAATGCCACCAAGTATCTGTTCCTTCACGATCTATTGTAAAGTCTTCTATATCTACATGCTTAGCGGACATTACCTTGAAGCCGCGTGCCCTAAGTTCTCTTATTAAGCTCTTGATAAGCGTGGTTTTGCCGCTTTTCTTCCGTCCGATAACAGCCACAACCGGTATCCTTAGCAATGAATCTCACCATCAAGCTAACCGTAAAGGAAGCAACTATAGCATTTCAAATGATCTTTCAAGGATGGATCTGATCTTCAATCTTTCCTTTTTCTCCATCCTAATTCTAGGCTTCATCCTCTCTAAGCATTCTTTGATGTTGAGTAGATTTATCTTCTTCATATCTATGCATATAGCCCTCGGGTTAATCGGGTATATCTTCTTATTCGGATATAGCTTGCTGGCCCTATATGAGAGAGCCTCCTCTGTTCCGAGAAGAAACGTGTCTCCCTCAAGCTCGTTAATTGCCTTCAACATCTGGCTTGTGCTCCCTATATGATCCGCCATCTTCTGATTTTCTGGAAGAACTTCTGGATGCACAAGCACCTTAGCAGATGGTCTCTCACTCTTAGCTTTCTCGATATGGTAACGGGTAATTAGGTATTCATGCACATAACAGCAGCCGTTAGGTGGAACCGCTATAATCTTTTTGCCAGTTCTCTCCGCCACGTAAGCGGCGAGGTTCTTATCAGGCCCAAAAAGCACAGTCTCTTCATCAAGCTTGGAGATTAACTTAGCTGCAGATGCACTTGTCACAATGTAATCCGCATAAGTCTTCGCTTTTGCATAAGAGTTCACGTATAGAACGAGCGGAGCTCTAGGATATTTCTTCCTAAACTTTTTAATCGTTCTGACATTCAGAAAATCCGCCAGCGGACAGCCAGATTCCCTTACCGGATGAAGAATGATCTTCTCTTCGTTAAGAACAGCGACTACTTCGGCCATAAATGAGACTCCAGCTAATACTATTACGTCTGCATCCGCATTTACCGCTTTTCTTGCAAGTTCCAAACTGTCGCCAACATAGTCGGCAACATCCTGAACCTCTGGGGACTGATAGTTATGCGCTAAAATTACGGCTCTGCGTTTTTCACAAAGGCTTCTAATGTCCTTCTTCAACTTGTCAACGTAGCAGTTATAGCTCAAATTATATGCACCCTCTCTTATTGATTACAGTGGCACAATTAAATCTTTAGAGTTCTGTATGCAATAAAAGTAGAGAAGGCTTTAAGTATAATCGTGAATCTTGAAATACGCGTACAGAAAGACATCTTTGAGAAAGCACTATTGCTCGGTGGGTGTTGACGCATTGAGCCGGTGGGATCTCATAATTGTCGGAGGCGGAGTAGCTGGACTCACCGCGGGAATATACGGCTCCCGTAGCGGACTTAAAACGTTAATTCTTGAAGAGAACGTTCCCGGAGGCCAGGCGGCCTATGCTCCCATAATCGAGAATTATCCCGGCTTCCCCGAAGGAATAAGCGGAATGGAACTAATTAGCAGGATAATCAAGCAGGCTGAAAGGATGGGGGTTGAGATTCACCAGCTCGAAAAAGTAACAAGTCTTCGTGTTGAACCTGCGAAGAAACAAGTGACGACTGACAAAGCAGTTTACGAAGCTGCTGCGGTAATTATAGCTTCGGGTTCTCATCACAGAAAGCTGGGCGTGCCGGGTGAAGAAGAATTCCGAGGCAGAGGTGTAAGCTACTGCACAGTATGTGACGGGCCTTTCTTTAAGGACAGAAGAGTAGCCGTTGTTGGAGGCGGAAACTCCGCCGCCGTTTCAGCCGTATACCTATCAAACATTGCCTCAGAGGTTTATCTTATTCATCGACGAGGAGAACTAAGAGCGGAAAAGGCTCTAATTATGGATCTTCAAAGAAGGAACGTGAATATAGTGTGGAACACAAATGTGAAGGAGATTAAGGGCGACACGAGAGTGAAAAAAATAGTTCTGTTTAATAATGAGACGGGAGAGACGAGCGAGCTTGAAATTGACGGCGTCTTCGTTCAGATAGGCGAAGTGCCCAATAGTAAGTTCGCCCGGGAAGCTGGCGTTAAGGTAGACGAAGAGGGCTACATTATTGTTGATAGTAGGCAAAGGACGAATCTGAAGGGAGTCTTTGCAGCTGGAGATGTGACAGCATGTCCAGTCAAACAGATAGGGACAGCGGTTGGTCAAGCAATAGTAGCGGCAAACGAAGCCTTCGGATATATTAAAAGACCCTACTATTATTATGATATATGAATACTCAAAAATTCATGGTTTAGAAGGTGAATGATTATGTCGGAAGAGGAAGATGAGGAGCTTAAGAAGATTAGGATGAAGAAGCTTATGGAACTCAAACGAAAGGTTTTAGGCAGTAAGCAAGAGGAGCAGGCAGCCTTTCCGAATGAGCCAATAGAATTAACGGATGCGTCATTCAGCGAGTTTATCCAGAAGTATCCGCTGGTGGTTGTTGATTGCTGGGCTCCATGGTGCGCTCCATGTCGTATTCTATCTCCGATAATAGAAGAGATGGCTCACGATTACGCTGGGAAGATTGCGTTCGGAAAGGTCAACGTGGACGAGAATCCTAGAGTAGCTATGGAGTATGGAATAATGAGTATACCAACGTTGCTAATATTTAAGAATGGCAGATTGGTGGATAGGATAGTCGGCGCCATGCCCAGGAAACTTCTGGAGCCAAGAATTACACGTTTTCTCTAAATATGTGAGCGCCTCAAGGCTCATCGTAAATCAACCATCAGGTATACGAAGGAATATTCATGCTCTCGTTCATAAGCCTCTTTTTTCTGAAAGATTTTGAGTAATAAAAAGGGGCATTCTTTAAGATTATGATTAAACTTATTTTTCTTCGGTTGAAATGAGAGAGATCATCGAGTCTCTGAGGAGAGATTTAGGAGAAGAGATTTCTAAAATTGAGATCGCAGATGTTAGAATTGGAGTGATATATACGGGTGTCCTTCTCTCTACTGGACATGGAGGCGTGGCTTACACGCCTATATATGAGTTTACATCATGCCCTATTTCTGAAATGGCGGGCGGGATCTCTGGAGCTTCAGCTTCGGACGCTATTCGAATGGTTTTCTCATCCAATCTCATCGAGGTAGCTGTGGGAGTAGCTTCAGTGAATGCTCTTTCCCAAGTATCTTTTGAGAAGCATCCCGAAAAGTATGTTATCTCGAATATTGATGTTTTAGAATTAATCAGCCACGGCGATAAGGTATCAATGGTTGGGTATTTTGGACCATTAATTCCCAAGGTTCTAGAGAGAACTAATGATGTGTTCATTTTTGAAAAGAGGACTGTTACCGACGATCGGGTAAGGGTTGCATCACCGTCTAACATGCCCGAGATTCTTCAATCATCAGATGTAATTCTGATAAGCGGAAGTACGCTTGTAAATAAAACTCTGAACAGGATCTTGAGATTCACTGGAAGAGCTAGGGAAGTTGTGCTTTTAGGGCCAACTGCTAGTATGATTCCGCATCCCTTATTCAGGAAAGGGATCACAGCGGTTATGGGTGTGAAAATAAGGGATCCAAGCGCTATGCTTAGGATAGTCAGCGAAGCTGGCGGTACACGGCAGATGCTGGCTAAATGCGCTGAGAAGATATCCTTACTAAGGAAGGATCATGAAGGACTTTACTAGGCTTCATCGTACCCTAAGACTCTCTTAACAGTATGGTATCACGTACGGCCCGTCTGGTACGGCGGTGATCTTTGATTCCGCGCCGACCAGCCGAAATGAGATATCCAGAGCTTCTTCCACACTAGAGGCAGGGATGAGGTGCATATCCTCAAGTAGACTATGCTTAATGTTCTTAGTTACCACTATCACACTTGCTACTTTAAGCGTCCTAGCCAGTATATGAGCTTCCCATTGATCTTTAATCGGCTCATTCCTCCTAATTCTCTCCAGCACTTCCTCCGGGCTTTTAGCCTCAGCCATGAGCTTGTAGAATTCTTCGTGACCCCGACCAATTCCATCGATGCATTCAGATAGGATTATTATGACGCCGCCTCTCTTAACAATAGCCTCACCCGTGGAAATACCTTTAACTGCCTGGTATAGATCCCTATCCAGTGGATATCCTCCATTGGACGTGATAACTATGTCCGCCCTCGATGGAACCTTCACTTTTACCTTTTCTTCAAGGAGCTTGACACCGGCAATATGCGCTTTGTATGGATCCCCGGCGACGGCTCTAGAGACTCTGCCGTTACGGCTTACGATGAAGTTCAGAATGTAATCTAGTCCCGCCATCTGAGCCGCTTCGAACATATCTTCATGTATCGGGTTTCCCTCTATTATGCCGCTTCTGGCTTTAGAATGACTAATCATCTTGAAGCTGTGATTCTGGTATATGCTCTCTCTGCCAGCTACTCCTGGAAGAATCGATTTTCTACCTCCACTATAACCAGCAAAGAAGTGAGGCTCAATCAAGCCAGTTGCGATTACTAGATCATAGTCGACGACGAGCTTATTCACCCAAAGCTTAGTTCCAAAGGATGTTCTTCCAAGATAGACGAGTTGTTCATCGTCTTCTGCATCATGGTTTACAAGCTCTACGAGATTCGATACTTCTCCATAAAATTCTTCAAGTTCGCTTCTAGGAAGAGGTTTATGAAGCCCATTTGCAACAAGCGCGGTTATATTCTCCGCTTTACATCCTGCCGATTCGAGCTCCTCTAGAAGAGGAGGGATCATCTTATCATTAGGCGCAGCTCTTGTGTAATCGCTAACTATAATGAGGATGTTCTTTTTGCCAGAAGCTATCTTCTTCAATCTCTTCATTTCTATAGGGTTACGTAAACTTCTCTTCACCTCTTCAACCTCATCCGTCGCTTCCCTGATCTCTGAGGGATATACTACTGAGAGAAGTTTCTCACGTGGAAGGTCGACCTCAATGAACCTGCTACCATAAGGAAATCTAACTATCAGTTCGTAGCCTCCTAATTTCTTAATCCCATAGATATCTCGTTTTTCCTCATGAATTCGCGTATCTTATTAACCTTTAAAAGTCTAATGTATGATTATTAAGCGGGCTGGAAAATGCATGAAATAAAGATTGTTAA
>JAGGZB010000136.1 GCA_021162225.1 Candidatus Bathyarchaeota archaeon
ATCTACTCTCGTTAGGAGGAATCTGCTATATCTGAGGTCTTTCAAGAGATAAGCCCAGCGGATTTCTTTTATCGAAACAGGGAAATAGCTGGGTTTACAAATCCAGCCCGGGCTATCTTCACTTCTATAAGGGAGCTTGTAGAAAATTCCTTAGATGCAGCTGATGTTGCAAGAATTCCGCCGGAGATTTATATACGCCTATCAAAGGATGATGATTCTGATGACACCTATACTTTAAGAGTTGCGGATAATGGTTCCGGAATATCTCCGCATCATATTCCTCTAGCATTTGGACAGTTCTTATTCAGTTCGAAGTACAGGCTCAAGCAAGCTAGAGGAACTTTCGGTCTAGGCGGAACTATGGCTATTCTTTACGGGCAGATAACGACTAATAAGCCCGTGAGAGTGATATCGAGTACAGGGAACTCCCGCATTGTTGAATATCGTCTCATGATAGATATCGAAAAGAATCGACCGATAATTCTGGATCGTAAGATACATGCCAACTTTCGTGCAAAGAGTAAGAGGTGGCGGGGGACAGTTGTCGAGATCCACTTGAGAGGAAGTTACGCTCAAGCTATGCCGAAGGTTTTGGAATATTTGAAACAGACAGCTATGGTGAATCCGTATGCTAACATAATATTTGTTGATCCGCGAGGGAGACTATACAAATTTGACCGAACAGTTGAGAAGATGCCTCCCCCGCCTAAGGAGATTAATCCTCACCCTTATGGCGTGGATGTTGAGACTCTTCAGAGGATAATAAGATCCACAACTGAAGATAATATGCTAAAATTCATGCAGAAACACTTTCATAGAGTTGGGGAAAAGATAGCGAGAGACTTCCTTAGGAAAGCTGGAATCCCGGAGGATAGAGACCCAAAGAGCCTCAGACCCGAGGAGATAGTCGATTTAGTGGAGAAGATGAAAGAGTATGAGGGTTTTCTCCCGCCGGAAGCCGACTGCTTATCCCCATTAGGAGAAGACCTCCTAAGGGAAGGTGTACTTAAGGAGCTTGAGCCAGAATTCGTAGCGGTTCATCAACGTAAGCCTTCAGCCTATTCCGGGCATCCATTCATCGTGGAGGTCGCAATAGCGTATGGAGGAAAAGTTCCAGCTAAGGATGATATCCTCCTCTATAGATTCGCGAATAAGATCCCACTGGTTTATGATGAATCAGGAGACGTCTGCTGGAAGATCGTTAGGTCAATTAATTGGAGAAGATACAACCTAACGCCTAACATGCCATTCGCGATAATTATACATGTCTGTAGCACAAAGATTCCATATAAGACTCTGGGCAAAGAGATTCTTGCAGATCAGCTTGAGGTTAGCCGTGAGATACTCAATGGAATAAGAGAGGTCGCCCGCCAATTAGCTCGTTATCTTTCAAGGAAAGAACGTGTAAAGAGGCAGGTTAGGAGACTTACTGTCTTTTCGCGTTATCTCCCCAAAATAGCCCGGTTTTCAGCTGAGCTTGCGGGTAGGAAGATGCCGGATATAAGCAAGCTATACCAGAGAAAACAAGTCTTTAAGGACTTCGTAACTGGTAACGAGTATGCGGATAGCGAAATATTCGATTCTCGTCGGTACAACGTCGTATTTGTACATATCCGGAATAAGCATGAGGAGAATCCGGCGGCTGTAAGGGTGCTCGGGCTAGCTAATTCCAAGTGGGAGGTTCTAATACCGGAATCAGCTCTTACCTCCGGCTCAGAGATCTATGAAACCTTAAGAGGAAGATATGAGGCCGTTAAGATTCAAGCTAGGTCTCTGAAGCCGGATAGGGAAAGCCTGATTGATGCTTATATTGATGGTTTAAGTCAATAGTATTCTCAATGGGAGATGAAAGGAATTTGCCCATTAAAAAGAACGATGATCCGGCGGCGAGCACAAAAAGCATAGTTCATAAAAAGCTTGAGGAGCTGGGGATGAAGTTCTGTGAAGAAATAGACCGGGGAGTCTTTCCAACTATTCAGATGAAAAGCAGATCCACAAGCAACATCTTCTATAGTCCAAAATACAAGCAGTACATTTTAGGAGATTCAAAAGTTACGAGGAGCTCCAGAAACATAGCGCACCTGAGACCATTCGCTCAGATGGTCTGGACAGCATATTTTGTTCATGAGCTTATAAAGCAAAAGAAGACAAGCACGTTAAGGGATGTCTATTATTCAGCTCAAGCCTACGACATCTTCTTTAAAGACCAGTCGGAATCAGACGATATAATAACAGATCTAGAGACTATTATAGGGCATCCTCGAGAATCATTCAATGTCTTCCCTGAGGAGCGATCAGCGGTCTTCGGCGATCTAACAATAGAGTATACTGTTCCGGGCTATGAAGGGCGTAGGATGAACCTTTCCTCTCATCCGGATGGAGTGATGATCGGGCCGGCATTAACAGATGCACGGTTCATCAAGACATCAGCGGATAAAGTAATAGTCATAGAAAAAGGTGCAATGTTCACGCGGTTTGTAGAGGAGAAGGTTTATGAAAGGTTCAACGCCATCCTTATATATACTGCTGGTCAGGCGCCACGCTCGACGAGATATTTCATACGCAGACTAAATCGGGAGCTGGGGCTTCCGGTATACATATTTAGCGATGCTGATCCTTGGGGAATGCATATAGCCATGGTTATAATCTCCGGATCTGCTAATGCCGCGCACCTTAGAGAATTGACTACCCCGGATGCTAAGTGGGCTGGAGTCTGGGCTTCAGATATAATTGATTATAAGCTCCCAAGCGAGAAGCTAAGCGAGATAGACATAAAGAGGCTGAAGGAGCTGAAGAAAGATCCCAGATACGAGGATAGACACTGGCAGAAGCAGATAGATATATTCATGAAGATAAAGAAGAAATGTGAGCTAGAGGCATTCTCCCGATACGGCTTGACTCACATCGTTGATAAATATCTTCCGGAGAGGCTGAAGGAGCTGGGAGCCTAGAAAAACTTATGAAGATTCTTTGGAATTATTGATTGGCGGCTAAGGATGAGCAAAAGATACGATTTCATTCTTATATACGCTGAGAGGGTTTTAGGCGCTCTTCTAATACTGATTGGAGCTGCTCTAGCATACAATACATACGTAGATCCATCAGCAGCTGGTTTGGGAGCAAATTATTTCATGTCTTTAGGCGTATTCCTAATCTTTTTAGGCTTGCTGATACTCGTCGTAAAGATAAGATAATAGTTGAATAAGGTAATGAAACTATTTCTTAAAGTTCATTCTCTTTAAAGACTCAGCCCTAATTCTTTCAGATCTGAGAAAGTATTGCTCTCTAGTCTCGAGGTTAAATTCTGAGGCTAGATCCGTGACTGTTTTCTCCTTCAAGTGTGAAGTGAGCATAAAGACGGCCTCTGGTCTTGACATATCAATCTCGGCTTTGGAGCCATACTTGCGTTTAATTTCAAGTAGTCTTTCATAATTGTAGTCTATATGGAAGATTTCATAGTCCAGATTCAAAGTCTTACATATTATCGGGTTATATACGCTTGATCTGGCTAAGATTCTCCCCAGCGGATCCACTATACTACTTTTCTCTCCTCTCACCGAGGAAACGACGTAGACCCCACAATCGAAGGCCCATATGGAGAGTTGAAGTCCTCCCGGATATGCTGATGGAAAGATGACGAGTTTAGCGTTAGCCGCAGATATGGCTTCCGCTATGTCTCGAAAGTTTAGGTCAAAGCATATGGCGAATCCCAACGGACCAAATTCGCTTCTGAGAACTTTAGGTTTAATGCCAGGCGTAACTCCAGCTTCAATCTCCCCTATTGTCGGATGAACCTTATGGTAGCTTCCTAAGTATTCGCCGTCACGGCTTATGAGGACGGCCGAGTTATAGACATGTTCATCTACCACTTCCAGCATAGGTAAGACGATGCTTAAGTGGTATTCTTGAGCCTTACGTGAAAAGAGGTCAAATATTTCCCCGGGAACCGGCTCCGCTAGCGCTATAGCCTTCTCTATCGGCAATCCGGCAGTTGGAGAGGTTTCTGGGAAACATACTAGGTCGGCCTCGTCATAATAGGCTTCCTCTAGAAGCTTGCTCATGATCTCCAAGTTTTGTTTAACGGTCTCCTTCGCTTCTCTAGGCCTACAAGATCCAGAAAAAGATATGGAGGCTACTCTAACGTTCCTCGCCAAGATGTCATCCCTTATCATATTTGGACTTCAACTTCCCGGTTTAGCCTGCTGGACTCCATAGCTTTCTCCGTGAAGGCTATGATTTCTAAGGTCTCAGCGGGTTCCACGGGAGGCTTCTTTGTTTCGAACATGTTAATCACTTTCTTTAGAAGCTCCGTATATATCCAAGAGGTGTCTATAACATGGAAGGCTATCTTCTTCTCATAGAAGGCTGTGAAGCCGTATTCTCTAACTCCAATCCTTAGGCCCCTGACGACGCCTACTCGACTGTCTTCCCACTCGCCGACTATGACGTCCCATCCTTCGCTTGAATAGCATCTGACTCTTCGGCATCCTTTACCCATCAAGGCGTAAAGCATCTCTATAGCGTGTATGACGTAGAAGAATAAACCGGGATTGAATTGCACGATTATTCCAGGTCCGTATGTAGATGCGCTTAGAATCCTTCCGACGTCGCTCTTTTTAAGATTCTGAATCTCCAATGCGTAACGTAGTGAAGAAGATGAAAATACGGGGACTCCATTGTCTTTCGCTAGCTCTATTATCTTCTTCGCATCCTGAATGGAGCATGCGAGAGGCTTATCTATGAAGACTGGCAATCCGGCTTCCATGAACGGTCTTGACGCTTCTAGGTGTTTAGCTCCTTCATTATACTCGATCATTACCGCGTCAACTCTCCCTATGAGATCTTCGGGTTTATCAACGATCTCGACTCCATATCCCTTTAGAATCTTTGTTCTCTCATTGATTATCTCTTGAGAAGCCGCTGGAGTTGGTTTACCTGGATATCCAGCTACGATTCTGGCTCCTTCAACCCAGAATTTCTCGTCAACATCGAAGTGATTGATCCTTTTTGTGAATTCAACCACATGAGATGTGTCAAATCCTACTATGCCGATTCGTATCACGTCTCTCACCAAGCGAAGATAGACATAGGATGTATATGTGATTAACTATCGGTCTTAAGCAATAAGGAACATTATTTCACCAGAATTTCTTTCGAGAAAAATTTATTATGAACGGAATTTAACATCTGCAGTAATCAAGATTTATGCACTTGAGGGAAGAATTTTGTTTGGATACGCTGGGCGAATACTGAAGATAGATTTGTCATCTAGAAGTTACAAGACAGAGTCTTTTAATGAAGCCTTTGCTAGGAAGTATATAGGAGGAGCTGGATTCGGCATAAAGATGCTGCTTGACGAGCAGCCTCCAGGGATTGATCCTTTCGATCCGGAGAACCCGCTGATCTATACTGTAGGGCCACTTGCGGGTACCATGGCGCCGACAAGCGGCAAATACGCGGTCTTTGCGAAATCTCCAGAATCAAACTTTCTAGGGGAAGGATATAGCACGGGCTTTTTCGGGCCGGAACTGAAACGCGCCGGCTACGACATAGTGGTGATAAAAGGCAGATCTCAGAAACCTATCTATCTCTGGATTGATGATGATACGGTTCAGTTTATGGATGCCAGTCACCTTTGGGGTAAGACCACATGGGAGACTGAAACGATTATTCGAGAAGAGCTAGGGGACTATTATATACGCGTTGCAACTATAGGTCCGGCTGGAGAGAGACTAGTTAGGGTTGCAAGCATAATAAATGATCATTGGAGAGCTGTTGGGAGGACAGGGTTAGGGGCGGTTATGGGTTCTAAGAATCTGAAAGCCGTCGCTGTCAGAGGTACAAATGATATACCGGTAGCTGATATAGAAGGGCTGAGAGAGCATTGTAAAGAGTTATATGAGGAGATGAGACATAGCCCAAAGACAGCTAAGTATCGAACTCTAGGAACACCAGCAAATGTTCTCGCGCTGAACAAGGCCGCTGCTCTACCTACGAGGAATTATCAAAGTGCAACATTCGAGAAGGCTGAGCTAGTGAGCGGAGAATACCTGAATGAGCATTTCATTGTTAAGATCCAGGGATGCGATGCATGCCCAATGAGGTGCGAACATGTCGCAATGATACCGGATGGGCCTTGGAAGGGAACGACTGCTAGAATACCATACGAGCCTCTCATGGCTTTCGGACCGTACTGCGGCGTAGATAGGCTTGAGGGAGTTATAAAAGCGAAGGAGCTATGCGACAAGTATGGTTTAGATGCCATAAGCACGGGTATCATAATAGGCTTCGCGATGGAATGCTTCGAAAGAGGATTAATAGATAAGAAAGATACTGGCGGGCTTGACTTAAGATTCGGAAACTATGAAGCCATGGTCGCTATGGTTGAGAAGATAGCGTTCAGAAAGGATATAGGAGACTTACTTGCTGAGGGCGTTAAGCGCGCTTCTGAAAAGATAGGAAAGGGATCGGAGGAATTTGCCAGTCACATAAAGGGAGTCGAGACGACAGGTTACGACTTAAGAGGATTAAAGACATGCGCGCTAGGCTACGCTGTTTCGAGAAGAGGCGCCGATCACCAGAGACATGGAAGCTACGGCCACGACCTCAGCGGAGAAGTAGATAGATTCAAAGTTGAGAAAGGTAGAGGAAAACTTGTCATGGATGATGAGGACATGTATTGCGTCTTCGACGCGATGATTCTATGCAAGTTCAGCAGGCGTCTCTGGAATTATGACAGAATCGCTAGAATCTATAGGGAGGTGACAGGATTGCCGATGACGGGTGAGGAGATGCGTAAGGCTGGAGAAAGAATAAGCAATCTGGGCAGACTCTACAATATACGGGAGGGATTGACAAGAAAGGATG
>JAGGZB010000039.1 GCA_021162225.1 Candidatus Bathyarchaeota archaeon
CATCTTCTCCGGCATCTTTTATCCTGTAGACATATATACTGTGAGTATGTAGTGGACCTCCAGCTATTCTGATCACTTCGTCGGGCTTGATATTCTTTAATGGATAATCGTGAATCAGTATTCTTGTCCCCTCAATACACTCATCCATTATCTTCCTTGAAAGTCTCTCAATAACTAAGGGACTTGGATAAACATAGATCACGTTGAATCTGGAAAGATCAGCAGTGAAGAGGTCTGAATGGATTATCTCGATTAGATTCTTCAAACCAGCTAGCTGGGCTCTTCTCCGGGCTATCTTAACCAAGGCTGGGTCGATCTCGAATCCAACGCTGAAAACGCGGAATCTTTCAGCTGCTCTCAGGAGCACCGTTCCATCTCCGCATCCAAGATCAACGAAGAGATCGTCACGGCTTATATCCGCGGCTTCCAATGCTTTGTCAATCACCTCTAAGGGACTGCAAAGATATGGAAACTCAAATAGAATCCTTGCAAGGGCAAGCTGCAACTCCCTTCGTCCCCCCTCGCCGAAGGGATCAGCCAGCCTTTAGAGAAGGGGCTTCCCTATTATTTAAGTCTCCATAGAGCCTAAAAAGGCTTATTTATACGTGTATGAGCTGGCCCACTCATTTCATACGTGTTTTACGCTTCTTTTCGAGAGGATTCTTCTCGTCTCCTTCTTATATCTTTCCACATCCGGCTGGTCGAATGGGTTAACGTTTAGAAGCCATCCAAGATATACGGTCTCAATCATCTTGAGATGCATGAACTGACCTATGGATGACTCCGTCTTGTCTGGAAGGGAAATCTCAATGAACGGACGTTTACTCCTCCTAAATGCTTCCTTCGTTCCCTCAAGTATTGCGTTCAAGATCTCATCTAGGCTTCTTCCATTTATTTCGGGAATGAGACCAGAGTATTCGTCATCTTGCGGAATCCGAATTTTAGGGCCAGTATCCTCCACGCTTATGAACGTGACAAGCTTATCGTAGGGACCTCCAAGATAGAGCTGAGCAATGGAGTGAAGATCGGTTGAGCCGATTGAGACCGTGGGAGTCATGCCTACATTTACTTTTTGACCGTTTCTATCAAATTCCTTCCCTAAGCTTTCAGCGATGAGTTGTCTACACCATTTTCCTAATGATTCTAGATCGCTTGAGAAGAAGAATAGGTCGAATACATTCTTTCCTTCAACGTAATGATTATATTGGATGCTCGCCGCGACCGCGGCGGGATTCTTATCAAGATCGATTGTTAAGCAGAGATCCCTCATCTTCCTTGCGCCTTCAAGTAGACTCTCAATATTTATGCCCAAAAGACCTAGGGGAAATAAACCCACGGATGAGAAGACAGAGTATCTTCCAACAATCTTCACGGGTATCTCAAGCGCGGCGAAGCCCTCTCTAACCGCGAGGTTCCAGAGCTTTGATCCTTTATCAGAGGTTGCAACGACATATTCCTTATATTTCCTTTTATGTTTCTTAAGTATTCCTACAAGTACTCTGAAGTTAGCTATTGTTTCAGTAGTTGTTCCGGATTTGCTTATCACGTTTAGTAGTACGTTTCCTCCATTCTCAAGTGTTGTCTTCATGATTTTTGCAATATTTCTGATGAGATATGGATCCGTGGTGTCAGCGTAGAGAACCCTGATCCTTGGATTCGAAAGATTATATAACTTCCCTAGAATAGCCTCCTGAACAGCTATCGTCCCTAAATTGCTCCCTCCGATTCCAACAACTATGAGGAGCTGCGGGTCTAGGATTAGTTTTTCTCTTACAAGTTCTTTTACGACGTTAAGCTGCTCCGTGTCATCTGGCAAGTTTATGAATGAGAAGTTATCATTATATCCCGTTGAGATAAGGTCCCTAGCCTTCTCAATCTCCGGAATTATCCTTTCGGCTGTTTCTAAAATACGACTCTCCGAAATTAAAGTATCATCCCGGGAAATCCTCAATACTCTCATCAAGCATCATCTCACCATGAAGTGAAAATTCAAATGAATACTCTCTCATCTCTATATTCCAATACCTTCACGTTTATAGGCATACCTTAATATGAGCGTTTTTATTTCGCCTTAGAATTTAAGCGTTGAAAGCACAAGTCGACCATTTCGGCGTAGTTCTTCTTAAATTTCCATCTAAATCTATCCCAAAGAGACTTAGCCTCATGGAGTGATCCTTGACTCAGAAGCCTACATACGGCGGCAAGGCTATTCAATATGACGTTAATCTGATCTTCGCGGCATATAGACTCCGCTCTGGCAGCCATCGCCGAGGCCAGATCCATCTTGCCTGCAAGTATGAAGTGAAAGCCTGATAGGCAGTAACGCCATGCTGACTCGAAAAATTCCCGACATTCGTAACATATACTTGCTGATTTAGCGTAGCTCTCCGCCGCCGCTTCATACCTATCAAGCTTAGAGTAGCATTCCCCTAAGATCCCGTAAAGGCTTCCTGAAAGACGCATTTTTCCATCCTTCAGAGCTTTCTCTGCGGCTCTCCTATAACATTCAGCAGCCTTCTCAATGCTACGGCTGACGAAGTAATCTCCAAAATCCTTTAGGCTATATGCGTCTCCATATGAGTCCATCTTCCCATTTCTAAGAATAGATTCATAAAGGTTCTCGATTAAATCGTCACATTTGTCCGCTCTCCCCCTTTCACCGCCTTCTCTAAAGCATCTTGATGCTTTGATATAGAATTGAATAGCCTTTAGCGGATCTCTATCTTGAAGGTCTCTTCCAATGTTAAAATAACATTCCCCCGCCTTAACAGAGAATTTTCTCATATTCTCCGTATCGTTCAGAAGTCCGAAATGCACAGTTACATACTTATATAGATGGGCAGCTCGTTCATAGTCTTTATTCTCCACTGCTAACTCTGCCATTCTGACCCATTCAAGATGCTCGTCTCGTCTCCTCTCAGACAACCTTCCTCATAATCATAAATAGGCAAGATTAATAAAACAGTTTTCTGAATACTCGTGTTTGAGTAGTTTATGGAGGATGCATCTTGCCTAAGGCCTTTGTATTAATCAATACAGAAACCGGATTTATGGATGAGGTGCTAAAGGAGCTAAGTAAAATTAAGGGCGTGAAAGAAGCCTACAGCGTATACGGCGTCTACGACATAATTGCGAAGGTTGAGGCTGAAACTATGGAGGGTCTCAAGGATATAGTTACATGGAAGATCAGAAAGATAAGTAACGTCCGTACGACGCTGACGATGATAGTGATTGAAGAAGCCTGATTCGATCAAAGATAGCTGTGAGCACAAAATATCTGTTAGAACCTCTACTCAGCGGCTACATCTGCTTATTATATCTTTAAGTCTTCTCTTTCCATGCATGCTTGCGATATCGAAGGATGCTAGGTGTATCCTTCTCCTTCTAGCTGTCACCTTCTCCCCTGTTATAGGGTTTAAGCCTTCTTTCTCAATCTTCCCCCAGTATATTATCGTCCCGTACCTTTGCCACTCCTCAGCTTCTTGAATATTGAATCCTCTAAGGAAAAGCTTCCTCACTATCTCTCTTCCCTTCAATCCATAGGCCTCCTTTCTGCCTATGATTTCTTGCGCGTAGCTGTTTAGAAAATTGCGGAAAGCTTCTGAGCATCTCCAGCTGAAGTATTCAACAGCCTCGAGGAGCGACTGCACCTTAACTATCCTTGCATCGAAGGAAACTAACCCATTATAGGAAAAGTTTTCCCTCAAATAGTTCTGAATATAAGCCGAAGCATAAGATGGGATGACTGAGAGGATCTTCTCGATTCTACCTCTAAACGGCAAATGCTCATCCTTCAAGAATAGGAAGCTCGCTTCATCCGACATTGTATATGCAAGGGAAATATTCAATCCGGTTTCGGTCATTATTTTCTCCGAAGCCTTAACCATGCCGCGGTGAAACCTTTTATCAAATGGCTTCTTCATTCCGCATTCGCGAGTAACCCTGTGAAAGTTTTTACCATCGATTCTAACGATAACCGGAGCTCTGATGGTCTTCCCAGAGTATATCTCCCACCTCCTGAACTTTGACTCATTGACTCTCAAAACAAGTCCTCCTCAAGCTGGTCAATGTCGATAATAGGCCATGCAAGAAAGTGTGACGATAACTGATAAATATTCAGTGATGCTGTGAGAATCAGGCTCTGATGAAGCCTACAACACAATAAATCTTTTTAGTTTTCCTGCAATCTTTTCTAGTAATCAGCCATTTTCTTGAGGTGTATGGATCTTGTCATTTATCTTAGGAGTGAATAATTGTTGGGCTGCGAAGAGATTTATTGAGCCTGAAGAATGGGTTAAAATAGCTGCGACCGAACTCGAAGTCAGCTGTGTTCAGTTCTCATTCGATGTGTTGGATCCCGGAGTCGACACGTTGATTCTGGATCAGATAGCATCTAGAACGTTAGATTGTTGCTCTGATTACGGAGTTAAAATACACAGTTGCTTCACGGGGCTTGCTGCATACTCTTACAATTTTCTTCTACATCCAGACTCTGTCATGAGACAGAAGGCTACTGAATGGTACGAGAAAGCGTTGACTTTGGCTGCTAAGCTTAAAGCAGAGGCTGCCGGAGGATTTCTCGGCGCATTTTCAGTTAGAGATTTTAGAGATGAAAAAAGGAGACAGCTTCTATTATCGAGTTTGATCGAGACTCTGAAGCACTTATCACATGTAGGAAAGAAGCATGGGCTGAAGTATCTATTGTGGGAGCCTATGCCCATCTCAAGGGAACCTCCAGCGACGATTGAGGAGACTAAAATTCTTCTTTCACGGGCGAATAAGGAATCCGCCATACCGATCAAGCTATGCTTGGATGTTGGACATGCATGCAATCCCGATGTCGAAACCGCTATGGATCGGGATCCGTATATGTGGCTGAAGATTCTAGGGAAGGATTCTCCATGTATTCACATCCAGCAGACCGACGGGAAAGCAGATAGGCACTGGCCATTCACTAAGGAATATAATAAAGTAGGAATCATAGAGGGCGACAGGGTACTCTCAGCTTTAAGGGAAAGCGGGGCTAATCTAACATATCTGTTCCTTGAAGTGATTCATCCCTTCGAATATCCGGATGAGCAGGTGATCAAAGAGATTAAGGCGAGCGTGAATTATTGGAGGTCGTATTTGTAGCCTTAAAATAGGGAGTTACTTGGTTTTTTCCCAGAAGTCAAGCGGAGGTTTCATGTCCGGAGGTATCGGCGATTTATACTTTCTTCCCCTAAGTCTTTCCTCATGCTCCTTCTTCGCACTCTCAGTAAGTCTTCATTAATCATCAAGTCGATGATCGTCGCAGTAGCGGTTTTGGCGGCGAAGATCAGCGACTTATGACCAAGGCCAACACCACTTTGGGCAACTGCCTGCCAAGAATGAGCCGGGGTTCCCAGAATCCATGCTGCAGTATTAAATTCTACAGTGGGAGCCTGCCAGCTGACGTCGGCGACGTCTGTGCTTCCATGACTTACTTCACCTTCACCCCACGGATCGGGAATCTCATCGTCGATCAGCTTATCGATGAGCCTCTCCCATCCAGGCCTCTTTGATCTCCTCAAAGCCTCAATCTTCATCTCTGGCGGGATCGACTTTGCTATCTCCTCTGCAAACTCTATCTCCTCATCACTGTACTTTGGAGGCCCTATCACACGCATATTCTTCACAACGGTTTCGGATAATACTCTATTCGGTATCATATTGTATAAACCGCCGATGAACTCATACTTCACCTTAGTCCTCGTCATCTTCGCGGCTCCCTCAGCTATATCAAGAACCCACCCATAGATGAACTCGACCTGCTCTCTTTCAGGAGCTCTCACATAGTACCAACTGCGTGCGTAGTCAGGTACTATATTGGGCTGATCCCCGCCGCTGTCGATGATGTAGTGTATCCTAGCATCCTGTATCACATGCTCTCTTAGAAAGTTGACTCCTACATCCATGAGCTCAACCGCGTCTAGAGCGCTTCTGCCCTGGTCAGGCGAGCCTCCTGCATGGGCGGCTTTCCCATAGAAATGGAACTTTACAGAATTGAGCGCGAGGCTGCTCTTCAAATTCGCGCCATTCATCGTTCCGGGATGATGCCCAATAACAGCATCTACGTCTCTAAAGTATCCATCCCTTACCATGAAGACCTTCCCGCTCAAGTTCTCCTCAGCTGGGCATCCATAAAATCTAACGGTGCCCTTAACGCCATACTTCTCCATAGCATATCTAGCGGCTATTGCAGCGGCTGCCCCGCTTGCTCCATAAATGTTATGGCCGCATCCGTGACCCGGCTTACCGGGCTCCAAGGGTTCTTTACGTGGAACCTTCTTCTGTGACAGCCCCGGCAACGCATCATACTCGCCAAG
>JAGGZB010000179.1 GCA_021162225.1 Candidatus Bathyarchaeota archaeon
AAGCAAACGCAGTCTATTACTATCTTCTCAATCTCAGCCTTGACATCTTCGCTACGTCTTCAAAGTCTTCGTCGTTGTTAGTAGCTCCTCATTTCTGTTTATGCAGATTGCTGCTATGAGTAAGTCTGAAAACGGTTTTGGTTTTCCAGCCTTCATGAGCTTTAGCTGGAGCTTATATGCTAGCTCATAGTCTTCCGGCATAGGATAAACTATCCTTCCGGAGAATTTTCTATAGGTTAATACTTGTGGGAATTCCATGATCAAAACTACTGTCATATCTTCTCTTATCTCTCCCTTCGCCTAACTTTCTCAATAAGAATCTCGTATCCAAGATCGTCAAGCGATCCTTTCCTTCTCTTTCTCCCTGAGCCCTAAAATGGATTCATCAATGGATATATTCTCTTTAAGCTCGGTTACGTCAAGCTTCTTTCGAAGATAATCAACAGAAACTTTTGTCAAAAACGAGTTTCCTAACGTAGGATATCTTTCTAAAAGCATGTTCAAGTTAGAGCGCTATTTAGTCAGGGACCGGTTATTAATTTTCTAAGCAGTAGCCTAGCACCCCTCACAGAATTTATGTAGTATTTGGCCTTCGAGAGACCCGGCCTGATTTTTATGCTATAAGATTTCTCCGGTAAAACCTCGAAAACGTATTCGTCCGTCCAGTCATCTCCCATTGCCAATATGAAATCCCAATTCTCCTTTGAGAGCCAATAAGAGGCGGCGACTCCCTTGTTTATGCCCGCGTTTTTCACCTCAATAACTTTGTCTCCCTCTAGAATTTCTAGGTTATAGCTTCCGACTAGTGTTAAGAGAGCGTCTTTTAACTCGTTGACTCGGACCAAGGCTAATTCGGGATCGACGTTCCTATAGTGCCACACTAAGGAGAAGTCTTTCTCCTCCAAGAAAGATCCCGGAGTCCTATCAACATAAATCTGTAGTGTCCGTTTTAGTTCGTCTTTCCATTCATTGCTTAAAGATTCCATCATCAGCCGCCACTTTTCGCCATCTTTGATCCAAAAGCCGTGTTCGGCGACGAGCCCTATGTTTAAGTGTCCAAGCCAATTTTCTAGGGTTTCTTTATCTCGTCCGCTAATAATTACTAAATTGCAGTTTTCTGATAACTTCTCAAGAAGCCCTAATAGTTCTGTATCCGGCTTTGCTTCATCAGGTCTTCCAAAGAAGGGGACTAGCGTTCCATCATAGTCCAGTATTACTAAACGTGTCTTGCTGTTCTTGTAGTCTATGACGAGGTTTTCAGCCGTTTTATCAGATAACCTCCTTGTGGCCATTTCCTGCTGTTTTTTCTTGACCTGTAGTAAGCTCTCTACGAAATCTCTTGCCCATCGCGTAACGGTATATCTTTTTAGCCGCTCCCTCATTCTCATGTTTCTCTTACGTGTTTCATTTTTATTCATGGTTAAAGCTGATTTGATAGCTTCCATTACTTCGGAGATGTTGTTCGGATTTATTATGATCGCTTCGCATAATTCCTTTGCCGCTCCTGCCATTTCGCTGAGAATCAGAGTTCCTGATTCATTAGCCGCCAGATATTCTTTGGCTATTAAATTCATCCCGTCTCTAAGTGAAGAAATGAGCAGTACATCCGACGCGAGATAAAGAGCAGCCAGTTTTTCAAACGGAAGCGAGCCGTAAATGTACCAAATGGGAGACCAACCTATTGCTGCAAATTTTCCATTAATTCGCCCGACCATTTCATCGATCTTTTTCTTTAAGTTCACATAGTGCTCGACACGCGTCCGTGACGGAACTACGACCATGATCAGTGTAACTTGACCGCGGAAGCCGGGATTCTTATCTAGAAATCTCTCGTATGCTTCCAGCTTTTGCGGAATGCCTTTCGAATAATCCAGCCTGTCAACGGATAGGATTATCTTTTCGGTCTTTAGTTTTTCTCTGAGCCTTCTTACTTCCCTTTGAAGTCTCGGATTCGATGCAAGGCTCGCAAATTTTTCGTAATCTATTCCCATCGGAAAAGCGTCTACTTTAATTATTCTGTCCTCTGTAAAAAGGTAGTTAAGGCTATATTCGTAACCTAGAATCCGTCTGACGCTTTCCAGAAAGTATTTGGCGCAGTCATAGGTATGGAAACCTATTAGATCGGCGCCCATCAAGCCCTCCAGCACTTCCTTCCTCCATGGAAGAAGTCTAAAAATTTCAAACGATGGAAACGGTATATGCAGGAAAAACCCTATAGACGCTTCGGGCAGCCTTTCCCTGAGTAATTTTGGAAGAAGCATCAGGTGATAGTCGTGGATCCAGATCATATCATCTGAACTAGCCAACTTCTCAACCTCTTCCGCGAAAATTTTGTTGACCTTTACGTAGGATCTCCAGAATTGGGCATTAAATACGGCGTAATTCGGGAAATAGCTGAAAAGCGGCCACAAAGTCTTATTCGAGAACCCGTAATAATAATTCTCGATATCATACTTAGATAACCATATCGGATGACATTTCTCCTCCTCCAGACGTCTTTCAACTAGGGGAACTTCCTCCGACTGCAGCGCCTCCTTAAATATTCCAGGCCATCCCACCCATACTGCTTGATGCGACTTATAAAACGACTTTATTCCTGTTGCTAAGCCGCCTACGCTCGGCTGGATACGTAGTTCGCCCCGCCTCTTTGAAACGCTTATAGGCAGCCTATTTGACACGATGATCAGTTTACCCATAATTCGCCTTCTAGCGTTTTTTATCAGACATCACTAATATACCTTA
>JAGGZB010000145.1 GCA_021162225.1 Candidatus Bathyarchaeota archaeon
CGCATCCGTTGTAGCCGCGAATCTAACGGGCAGAATAAGCGGCGGATGCATCGTTCACCTACTTGGTGGAGATCTAAAAATAGAATATGAAGGAAACCGGATGCTTATGTGTGGAGCTGCGGAGAAGGCATTCGAAGGCATAATCAGCCTGTAAAAAGCAACCATAAGGAAAAAGGTAAATTTGGAAGAGAGCTTATAGATCGTCTCTGAGATTCAAGATCTTCGCTATATTTGCGTCGTGATCTATTCTAGGAATTATCTTTCCATTCGGCGATGTAAAGAGCGTTGTGACGCCTGGTCCGTGACCGGAGATTACACAGTCTGAGTGAACAACTATTCCGATCGATATCGCTCCTTTCCTATAGATTCTGCCATAAGAGTGATCTGCGTCTTGGATCGCTACTAGATCGCCTAGCCTCAGATCTTCAAGACCATACTTCTTAACGGTGGGCTTATCGAAGAGCTGGATGTCATAGTCTCCTGAGTATGTATGGCTTGCGCCGAGCCCTGACCCCATTATCGATGCTGGAATGATATGTGTAACGGGGATTTCGAGCTTTTCTCCTCTAGGCTGAGGATCAATTGCCTCTAAGAACTTTGGATCTAAATTCATCACCTTGATATCTGGGTAATCTAGTAGCTGAAGGCCTACTCCGAATGCCTTTATTAGGATCTTATCTCCTATAAGGAGTTTCTCCATCACTTCTGGCGGAAAATCTACTAGCACATGTTCTATCCCGCCGTGTTTTCCGGTTACTGTTCCCTTCTCGCCCTTCGCGTCTCCGGAGACTATTTTCGCCTCATTACCTACGCATGCAAGCACATTTAGAGCCCTGTTAGCAGCTTCCGGAAAACCCTCAGTTTTTTCCTTGTTTTTCACACTCACTCCAGGTTCAACGTGGTCTGCCATCCATCCCGTAGCCAAATCGCCCACACGTACATTATACGTTATGCCTCCCACGCCCGGGAGCACTTTAGGCTCGCCATCCGCGGATATCCGGTATACTGAACGTGCTAGTAGCGGGCTTGAAACCTCCCCCATAACTGAGATCTTAACTAGCTTATCAACATTAGTTCTAATACTCGCCAATTATACTCCCCTCCATCTAGCCTTTTTTCTCTGGCACCTTATAAATGCGACCGCGACCTAAACAATCTTTAAATCTCATTCTTCATCATTTTAAGGAAACCGCTGGAGGGTTTGCTGTGAAGATCCAAGCAATAGTCAGGAGAAAGAGAAAGGTGAGAAAAGGTAAAGGCTTCAGCAGAGGTGAACTTAAAGCAGTGAACCTAAGCGTGAAGGAAGCACGGAAACTCGGAATTCCCGTTGATGAACGAAGATCAACCATACATGACGAAAATGTAAAAACGCTTAAGACATTTCTAGCCGAGACTCAGCATGCTAAAATAGAGACTGAAAAAGCGGGAACAACACCTCCCGCTAAGAGGAAGACATTAGGGACCGCCATATCAGAACTAACACAAGTTGAAGGGATAGGACAGAAAAGAGCGCAGCAACTAGCAAGCATAGGAATAGACTCAGTTGAAAAGCTTGCTAAGGCAGACCAGAAAGAGCTCTCAGAAAAACTCAAGATTTCAGAGAAGACAGCGACCAGATGGATTTCCAACGCAAAGAAAATCATAAGTAGCGGCAAGAGATGATATGGAGCCAGTCGCGCCGAAAACCTAGAAGAAACCACCAAGAGATTCTAAGAGTCTTCGGGATTATTTGAGCCATGAAGGAATTTCTTGACCTCTTAGGAGATCTTCTAAGCGCTCCTTACGCCTCACCAACGCGTACTCTCCATTCTTGACTAGAACCTCTCCGCATCTAGGTCTGGAATTGTAATTTGAGCTCATTGAAAATCCGTAGGCGCCGGCATTCAGAATCGCAAGAAGATCCCCTTCACATATCCTTGGAAGTTTCCTATCCTTGGCGAGTAGGTCTCCAGACTCGCATAGGGGACCAGCTATATCATATACTTCCTCATCTTTGAATCTAAGCTTATTAGCAACTACTATTGGATGATATGAACCGTACATCGCTGGCCTGATTAGAATATTAAATCCAGCGTCAACTCCCACGAATTTTTTGAACGGCGTGGTCTTAACTGTATTTACGAGGGTTAATAGAATCCCAGCGTCACAGACAATATAACGTCCCGGCTCTATGTAGAACCACGGCTCGCCGAGATCATACTCGTTTACCCTCTCAATATATAGTTTCAGAAGCTTCTCCGCGTAGAGGTCGATATCCAACGGTTTCTCCTCGGGTTTATAGGGAACACCTATTCCGCCACCTAGGTCTATGAAATCAAACTTTACATCTAACTCTTTACGGACGCGATGAGCCATACTCAGCATTTTCTCAGCCGCTAGGAGGAAAGGTTCAATGGTCAGTATGCCAGAGCCTATGTGCATCTGCATCCCAAATCTTTTCACACCAGCATTCTTGGCATATCTGTATGCCTTAACAACATCGTCCTCCCATATTCCGAACTTTGAGTTCCTCCCAGCCGTAATGCAGTGCTCGTGATGCCCGGCTCCAATCTCCGGATTAACCCTTACGGAGAGAATTTCCGGTACGTGGATCTTTAGGAGTCGTCTTAGCTGCGAGAGTGAGTCAATGTTTATTGTGACCCCTGAATCCACTAGATAGCGTAGCTCATCGTTGCGTACGCTCGTCCCAGTGAACAAGATTCTGTCTGGAGTAAATCCCGCCTTTAACGCTAGAAAAACTTCTCCGGGACTTACGGCGTCTATATATGAGCCTTCGCTTTCAAGTATCTTTAAGACGGAAAGCCCCGTATTCGCCTTTGTAGAATAATAGATTCTAACC
>JAGGZB010000024.1 GCA_021162225.1 Candidatus Bathyarchaeota archaeon
AGGAAGACTTCAACATCGAAGAGTATAGAGAGTCTGTTCTCAGAGAACTCGACCCGGAGATCCTGCGTAGACTTACGGAGGAGTGGACGGATATTAAAGATGAATTCATAAGGTCATATGAGCTTACGCCTCATCAACAGAAGGTTCTGAAGGAAGCCGGAATTCCAGATAGGAGTAAATATGGAGATCGCGGACTAAAACCTGAGGAGTGGAGAAGCTTCGGCGCCACGGCGAAGACGATGAATGAGTTCTCGAATAGCTACGAGAACTTCAAAAGGAAGTGCATAGAATTCGCAAAGAAGATTAAGGAGGAGAGATGACTCCCCTTATCAGAAAACCTCAACGTTTTTTTAGTTTCTCTCTTATTATCCGTAAAGCACGCTTAACAACGGCTTCATAGTCGCCTACTCCATTCATCCCAGCGGCTGTTGAGTGTCCGCCTCCCATTCCGTGAAAGTATTCGCCGAGAGGCTTAGCGAGATCTCTTCCCAGATGGAGACCTGTCTTCTTATAAAATTCCGGGTCAGACCTTATACTTATCTGGAGATTATCATTTTTCTGCCCGCCGACTAGTGCTAAATGTGCTCCCAGCCCGATGAAGGCACGTGCCGCTGAAGCCTGAAATGAGCTCACACGTGAGAAGACTATGAGCCAATCGTTTATCCTGATGAGCTGCATTCTTCTGCAAGCCTTAAGCCTAGCTATGCGTTCGGAGAGACTTGTTGGAAGTGTAAGTCTGGAGATCACCTTTTGAGCGTCTACGCCAGCATCAACCAAAGCCGCAGCAACCTTGAATGTGCTGGAGTTTGCCAGTACAAAGTGTTTAGTATCGAATGCTATTCCCAAAAATAGCGCTTCAGCTTCTTCCTTTGAGGGCTTCATGCCTGTCTGTTCATAAAACCTATAGATCATCTCGCAAGTTGATGATGCATTTTCGTCACAGATTATGATGGATGCTATGCGTTCGGTTTCCGGATGGGTTACGTGATGGTCGATCACTATGAGCGGAGCCTTTGTTCTCTTCACGTCATCTTCCCATGGACCCAGCTGCTTGATTGTGTTCGTGTCCAGCATGACGATTATGTCAGCTGTGAATTTTGGATTGTCAGTCGTAACCTTCATCGGTAAAAGATCCGACACTGCTTCGGAGAGTTTGCTTACTCCCTCGGGGGAGGCAACCTCAACCTCCACTCCAGGATACATTCTTCTCAGAAGCCTTGAAAAGGCGAAGGCTGATCCCAACGCGTCTGGATCGGCATTTTGGTGACAGAGAAGAAGAATACGTCTAGGCTTGATCTTGTGAATTAGGGATATGATATCTTGGAACGACAAGCCTATATCCTCTCAGCTTCAAAATTAAAGATGCGGCGTTGCTTAACAGTTTTTCCATAAGCCCATTTCTTGAAGGCTCCTGTCTGGTTGATAAAATTACGTCTTGAAGCTTCTGTCAAGGGTAGGTGATTAATTAGACTAGTAAATGACGGAGTATCATGGAGGCTTTGATGAAGCATCTTTTAACGCGGTGATAGTGGACGAAGGTCTCTCTGGAGCTTCTCATTCAGCTCCTTTATCTGGCTTCTTATTCTTTCCTCCTGTTTTCCGAGAACTGAGATTCTCATATTCGCTAATTCTCTTCTCTCAGTAAGTTCTTTAGTAATCTTTGATTTTTCGGTTCTTATCAGAATTGAGCCGACGGATTTATAGATGACTTCATCATCTGGAGTCTTTTTAAGCTCCTCTAGAGCTTTATCAACCTCCAGAAGTTCAAGTTCGACTTGTTGCTTCTGAGCAAGAAGGCTCTGAAGGGTCTGCTGTAGCTGCTGGAGTCTCAGTAGTCTCTCTTGGACGGCTGGCGGAAGCTTAATTTCATTACTCATCTCCTATATTTCTCCTCATGCACATATTATGATGCCTTTTTATCTCTTAATACATAAAGAATGATTAAAGCGTTTTTCTTTCCACACTCATCTTTAAGACTTATGAAATGTAAAGATTAAACTATTGGAGTTAGACGTATGCCTTTTTTGCTGGATGACACATGATGGAGTCCAGTTCTGGGCTGCTCCCCATAGATGAACAAATTTCCAAGAATATCTTTGAAGACGAAGCGTGCGGCAGCCAGATGAGTTATCATCTCTAAAGATCTCATTCCCTTCTTAACGATTGCTATGAGCACCTCATTATTCTTTAGCGCCCTGCTGATTGCTTCATCTAGAAGCTTCAGAGTATTCTCTGGACCATAAAGAATCTCAAGCGTGTCCAATTCGAGAATCTCCACCACGCTGGAATGTTTCTTCATCAGTTTTTCTAAGAACATAAGGTATTCCTTCCTTGATTCCATAAGTGAAAACTCTAATAGGTCAGCCTTATTCTTTCTAACAGTTTCAAGAAAGCTCATGTATTCTTCAACGGAAGGAAAGAGCTTCTCTAAACGCCAGGTTATCCAAGACTCAGGCTCATAAGAATATATCCCATTATATCTCTCTTCGAGTTCGCGGTCTTCTGGTGATATGGAGCCGGCTGGACGTAAGCGAACAACTCCTAAGCCCTTGGATGAGAGGTTGATAGCTATCTGGTCTAGGAATGGAACGTAACGGGGGCCAACTCCGCGCTCCACAATAAAGAGCGTTAATTTACTTCTCTTTAGGCCGCCAGTTATCTTGTCAAAGTCTCTTATGCCGCTCGATCTATGCGTTTCATCTATGTCTGGAAGAGGTTCTGCTTCGGCGACTCTCTCGTCCCTACTCGGCGGGAAGTATTTGAACCTTCCGTTCTGTAATGTAAATACGTATCTCTTCATTTTTCTCTCCAAGCCTCTGAGCTTGTCTATCCTTATCTGCCTCAGCGTTCTAGATCTTGAATGCTCCGCGTATGGCTTTTCCTCAATATCGCTATGCACATCCATGTCTAGAAGCGTTACTATTCCATCCACTACGTAGTCGAGATCCTCAAGCTTGTCCGTTTCAGATATTAGAATTAGATGCGTTCTGGTTTCATGGCAAAAGTCACATATGCTCTGTGTGAATGAGACCCTGTTACTTTGAAGATTAAGGCTCCCAAGCATCGCATCCCAGCTGTCAATCACAACCACGGGATTATCCATCTCCTCAGCGTCCTCATAGAGCATCCTGAAGAAGTTTAAAGCAGCGTCAAACCCGAATGGTCTGTCGAGGAGTCCTCCTGAGGAGTTTAAGGTTTCATGAAGCTTTTTAGGCGTCGCATTTATCACATTTCTATCAGTAACTATATTCTTTATCCATGGGAATAGGCGATAAAGCTTCTCCGGAGTAACTCTTGTAGAAACATAGAGTCCATTGCGTTCTTCACATATCTCCTTCAGAATCTCAAATGATAGTATCGTCTTTCCAGTTCCGGGCTTACCTTTAATAAGCAGGGTCTGCCCTGGAAATATCTTAAAGAACTGCAGTATCTCTTGAGGAATTCTACTTCCGTCATTCAAGACAATCACATCCTACGCCTTCTCCCTCAAAACTCGCTCTTTCATCTTTTCATCCAATACTTTCAAGAGGTTCGCCGGGTTTATTGGCTTCATCAAATATGCATCAGCTCCTCGCTTCAGCGAAGCCACAGCGTTTTCTAGAGATGGATGCCCTGTGATCATAATCTTCACCATGCTGGGAAACTCTTTGTGTAGTACTTCAAGGACCTGTGTTCCCTCCATATCTGGCAGCTTAATATCAAGCAACGCTAGGGAGAACTGTTCAGTTCTGCACTTCTTTATGCCCTCCTCACCGCTTCTCGCCGTCTCAACCTCATAGCCTTCAGACGTAAGGATCTCGCTTAAGCCTTCAAGAACTTCTACATCATCTTCTACAATTATCACTTTGCCTTTAGACATTATTCGCCACCATATCTAAATAGTTCTTAAGATTCAACAATTGCATTGAGGCAGGTGGATGCATCTGAAGCCTTCCAATGAGTTTTTCTCCATGTTTCGCTGAGGAACAATCCTTTTCTAGCTTGGGTAGCCCTCTGGACAATTAAGATTTATGGATGAAATATACGTTAATTCACATCTCGGCGAAGAAATGCTTAATTATTTTCGATTATAAGAGATACGGAGTTATTTAGGAAACCGCGAGAAGAAGCCTATGAAGCAACTTATCCACAACGGGGTTCTAGTTCCGAAGTATGAATGGAAGGGTCTCTGCATATCGGTTAGGGGTAAAAGGATACGTTTAACTCCGAAACAAGAGGAGATGGCGATCGCTTGGGTTAAGAAGATGGAAACAGAATACGTTAACGATAAGGTGTTCGTCCGAAACTTCTTCGAGGACTTCTGTAAAGCTCTGTGGATTCGCGAGAAGCTTAAACCTGAAGATTTCGACTTCTCTGAGGTAATAGAATACGTGGAGAAAGAGAAAAGATGGAAAGAGAGCTTAACGAAGGAGGAAAAGAAACGCTTAAGGGAGAAGAGGAAAGCGCTAAGGGAGGCTAACAAGGAGAAGTACGGTTACGCAATAGTCGACGGCGTCAGGATGGAGGTCAGCAACTATACGGTTGAGCCTTCTTGCATATTCATTGGACGCGGTAAGCATCCAAAACGTGGAAGATGGAAGGAGGGACCGCGCGAGGAGGATATTGAGCTTAACCTTTCACCGGATGCACCTAGACCTCCGGGGAACTGGAAGGCTATAGTGTGGAGACCTGATGTAATGTGGATTGCTCGATGGAGAGATAAACTCTCGGGGAAGATGAAGTATGTATGGCTCGCTGAGAACAGCGAGCTTAAACAGAAAAGAGAGATCGAGAAGTTCAATAAGGCCATAGAGCTTAGGCATCATATCGAAAGAATAAAGGAGCATATAATGAAGAATTTAGACGCGGAAGATCCCTTGAGGAGAAAGATAGCAACCGTATGTTACTTGATTGATAGGCTTAAGATTAGGGTAGGCGACGAGAAGGATCCCGACGAGGCTGATACTGTTGGAGCTTCGACTCTTCGACCTGAACACATAAAATTTGGTGATGACGGGGAAGTTATCTTCAACTTCTTAGGAAAAGACTCTGTTCCACATATCTTCAAGGTGAAGTTGCCAAAGATCGTGATAAGGAATTTAAAGGAGTTCTCGGCGAGTGCCAAGTCGGCGATCTTCGACGGGGTTAACTCTAAGCGGGTCAGCGAGTTCCTTGATGAAGTGGTAACCGGGCTTTCAGCCAAGGTCTTCCGCACCTATTACGCATCAAAGGCTGTAGAAGAGAAGCTTAAAGAATTTCCCGTCAAAAGGGAGGATCCTGACTACGTGAAGAAGTATGTGGCGACAATAGCTAATCTTGAAGCAGCCAAAGTTTGCAATCACCGCCGCAAAATTCCGAAGAACTGGAGGGCATCCTTGGAGAAGCGGAGGGAGCGGCTGAAGGAAAGAATGGAAAAGGCCAAAGAGAAGGAAAGAAGGATCAAAGAGAAGCTTAAGGAGAAACGGCTTCGATATATCGAGAGGCTTAGGAGATATGAGGCGAACATTGAGTTGCTGAGGAAGAAGCTTGAAGAGACTCGCCGTCAGCTAGCTGAGAGAGAGAAGGAGGGAAAGTCGACAAAGACTCTTAAGAAGAGAGTGAGAAGTCTCAGGAAGAGAATAAGGAAACAGAGGGAATCCATTAGGAGGCTTAGGGAGAGGTATAGGAGTCAAGTGAGGAGGCTTCAGGAGAGGCTGGCGAGGCTGAAGCAGCGGGAACGTGCTTTCATAGAGAAGACGAAGCTATGGATAGATGCGAAGATGAAGACGAAAGATTACAATCTGAACACGTCGCTTAGGAGCTATATTGACCCGAGGATCTATTATCGTTGGGGCAGGAAAGTAGGCTTCGACTGGAAGATGTATTATCCAAAATCGCTTCAGAAAAAGTTTTCGTGGGTTGAGGATCATCCAGAGTAGCATTAACAACCATACACTTTTTCGTATGGGATAACTTTGCCTATAAAGTCTGGAGGTTTCCTCTTTTCTTGACCATATCTACTTAGAGGCTTTGTTAGGTGTCTCTGCGATCGAGGAGGTGTTACGTATAATCCGGGTTTTAGCCGTCTCTCAACCTTGAGGATCACTTTCCTCAAGTCTCTGCCGTGGAAGCCGCATCTTTTGCATTCAAAACCTTTTCCCCGCCCCGCAGATTTCATTCTTTTCCCGCAGACGGGACATGGAGGATTACGGTATATGAGGCGGGGAATAACCTCAACGATTCTGATCTTCTCGATATTTATCGTCATTGGCCTGCTCTGCGAGGGCGGACGAACTCCGCCATAAACCTCAACGAGATCACCTATGATGAGTTTCTTAACTATTTCCCTAAGGCTACCAGTTGGTTCATAAGCTGCACAGTCAATCTCGCCCGTTTCATCTCTGACCTTGAAGATTACATGTCCCCCCTTAATGATTCTGGGCTTCTCCGAAACTCTGCCTCTGACTATGACGGGGCTGTAGGGCTTGACCTGGCTGATTGCGATAAGTTCCCTCAAGTGAGCATCTGTTCCTTGATTCGTTCGGAATATGACCCATCTCTCTATAGGCTCCTCTGAGACCACAAGTTCATGTCCACGCTTAACTGCCTCCGGAGTTTCCCCTCTTATGCCATACAGAACGGGATCCGGTCCTCTTGGAGTTATCAGAATCCTTCCAGTTTCATAATCGACATTATTGAAGACTAAACGTCCAAGTTTCTTGTCCATCTCAATGACTGATGAATCCTTGATTCTTCTAGGAGTCCCCCTGTTCTCTGGAGTCCGATAGGAGAGCAGTTCATATGTGTAGTCCTCCTTTAGCTGCTCGCCTATAGCTGCTAATCCACCGATTATTCCGCGTCCTTTCTTGAAGCCATATGCTTCAGCCCTATATTTTCTGATAAGGGTTAGAGCTTCATCCTTCGTTACAAGTCTGGTGATGACTCGCTTAGCAAAGGCTTCAACCTCGCTTGGCACATCACCGGTTAAGAAGACGATGCCGGGATCTGTTCCATCATAGTTTAGGTCGGCTTGTTCCTCAACGGTCTGGACAACGCATTCTTTCACCTCATCTTGCAGATCCTCCGGGCACAGGATTCTGAAGCAGACGGCTCCGTTGCCTCTAGTCTTCCACGGAACATTAGGATTAAGCCTCACAAGCTCTGGGTAATCAATTAGGGAGACGCCGAGGTTATGTAGGCGTTCAATAAGTATCGCCGCTATATACGTTGTGCATCCTCCACGTGGAGAGTCGGTGTCATCGAATCCTATATGCATCTTCATGAGCCTTTCCGATCCATAACTTAGTGGTATCCTTTGAATATAGACGCCTTTTTATTCTTTTAGAACAGCCTCATGCAAGTAAATGAGTTTTATGCTCTTGGATATGACGCTTTGAGCCTAAAGGATTCCCGTTTCCTTGCAGGTTCTTCTCGAATCTGGCGGCGTCTAAACCTAGACCATAATAATCCTTGATGATTCCCACTTGGCTATAGCCGTGCTTTAGATAAAGCTTCACAGCAGCTGTGTTGTCAAGACGGGCCTCCAGAACTGCTTTCTGTGCTCCTCTGCAGAGAAACTTTTTTTCTAATGCTTCTAAGAGCGCTGACCCTACTTTCATTCTTCTAAATCTACGTTTCACATCGATCGTGTAGATATGCCCATATGCCTCGCCGTTATTGTCTTCGATAGCTCCGATGATAAATCCGGCTGGTTCATTGTTAACTTCGGCGATCAGCGTTATGAAGATTGGCGATCTTAGGTAGTATTCGAGCTGCATGCGGGTGAAGGCTTCCTCGGCGAAGCATTCAGTCTCGATTTTATAGATTTCATCCAGATCCTCCAATTTGGCTTCTCTAATCGTGATGGGAAGACCATGCCTCGTCTTTGAGAAGCGCGAAGACATCATTCTCCCTCATATGCAAATATACTTCTGCTATTTTGCTCAGCAGATTATCCTCCACCCTGAAGTATAGGAGATGGCTTTTGCATCCACTAGTGCAGTCTGAGGCGCCGAAGCCTGGAATCGGCACCTCAGGTCTAAGAAGCTTTATTATGTGCTGATTCACTTCGCACTCTAGCCGCCTCCTAGACGGCAACGCTAAGACTGCTTCGATCTCGGACTTGACGCTGCTTAACAAGTAGTCTATGTGCCATCTTTTCTTTTTGGCGCCCCTTAAATGTCTAGAGATTCGTCCGGCTAGGCTGGAGGAGCCCCTTCCCATAGCAGATCCCGTATACGTATAATAGCCAGCGTCAAGATTAGCTGCACCCAGCCCCCCGATCTCCAGCGAGAGCGATGAATCGATGAAGATCACTAGTGTGTACGTTCCTCTCTTATCCCTTAGCTTTGAAACTTCAGAGAACTTGAGAGTCTTTAATCCGAGATCTGCGAGATTCTTCCTTTCAGCTGAAAGATTCATCCTAACCTTTAAAACAACAGATCCCCTTTTAAAGCTGCAATATTTAACGCCTGAATATTATTAGTCGCAATGGTGGGTTCCTACAGTTATTGATCGTGATTATTTTTGCGCTGTAGAGAAAATTCTTTATAAAGGGACGTCTGGACCTGGCTATATCATTTTGGCGTGACGCCTTGCGATCAATGAGGGAAATTAAAATATCTAGTTTGCTTACTTTTATCTTGGTGGTTTGTGGATGAGTAAGGTGAATGTTGGGGTTCTCGGTTACGGCTTTGTTCAAGAGACTTTTCACCTTCCATCGTACAAGGAGATAGCTGAGGCGAACGTACTGGCTATTGCTGGAAGGAGAAAGGAGCGAGCTGAGGAGGTTGCTAAAAGATTCGGAGTTAAGAAGGTCTATTCAGGCGATGACTTCATTGAGAAAGTATGCTCGGATCCTGAGATAGACGTGATAGATATTGGATTGCCGAATTTTCTGCATAGGAAAGCGGCTGAGATAGCAGCTGAGAACGGCAAACATGTTATCTGTGAGAAACCGCTTGCGCGTAGCGTGGACGAGGCGAAGGCCATGCTGAATGCTGTGGAGAGATACGGTGTGATCAGCTGCTACGCTGAAAATCAGGTCTTCTTCCCGCAGATAGTAAGAGCTAAGGAGATGATTGAGAACGGCGCCATTGGAAAAGTCTTCTGGGTGAGAAGCCGGGAAGCTCATTTCGGCCCGCACTCAGCATGGTTCTGGAACCCTGAACTTGCCGGCGGGGGAGTTCTCATGGATATGGGTTGCCATTCGGTAGAGGTCGCCAGATACATGATCGGCAAGAAACCTGTGGAGGCGAGCGCATGGAGCGCCACGTTAGTTCATGACACAAAGGCAGAGGATAATAGTGTGGCGCTTGTTAGGTACGAGGGGGGAGAGCTAGGTCAAGCTGAGAATAGCTGGGCAGCTCACGGAGGGTTAGACTTAAGGTTTGAAATATACGGGTCTGACGGCGCAATCTTCATAGACACCACTAGGGAGACGGGTATCAGGGTCTTCACAGTAGCGCCTGAAGAGAAAGTTGGATACGTCGTAGAGAAGGCTGAGGCAAAGAAGGGATGGATGTATCCGATATGGAGAGAACATGAACTATACGGATACCTGCCTGAGCTTCAGCACTTCATATCCTGCATTGGGAAGGGTGAAAAGCCTCGAGAAACCTTCAGGGATGGATACATCGTAAACTGCATACTCGACGCGTGTTACAGATCGGTAAAGACTGGAAGATGGGAGAAGATAACGGTAGAGTAAACTTCCAATTTATTTTCCCATCCGCTTCTTCCAGTTCTAGATAGCCTTTTTAACGCCCCTTTCAGTAATATGGTGTAGATGTCTTGTAGGCTTAGTTAGTCTTGAGGTAAGGGGTCATGAAGAGCTCAGAAAATAAGATTCTAACGGTCTATAACACATCGAAAGAACTTGAAGAGGCTAAAGTTGATACCGCCATTCTGCCAGTAGGCTCAATTGAGCAGCATGGTCCGCATCTACCGCTGGGAACAGACTGGATAATTGCTCAGGAAGTCGCCAAGAGGGTGGCTGAGAAGATAGGCAACTGCTATCTTTTACCTGCCATACCGTACAGTAACTCGCAAGAGCATCTTGAGTTCTGCGGAACCGTGAGCTTAAGGCCCTCAACCCTAGCTCAGATGATCAGGGACATAGTCTTATCACTATACTTGCATGGCATAAAGAAGATTGTGATAATTTCGGGTCATGGAGGAAACTGGATAATAAAACCGACTATAAGGGAGCTAAACCTAGAGTATCCCGACTTGAAGGTTATACATGGAGGACCAATGGGCAAGAAGCCAGTTGAGGTCCACGCAGGCGAACATGAGACTTCATGTATGCTCTACTTGAATGAGAAGTGGGTCAGAAAGGACAAGATTATTGACTGCGTTCCAGATGCGACGCAAGAATATCTGGACTATGTGGGCATGAAGGGATTAACTAAGCATGGACCTTGGGGATTAGCCAGCCGAGCCTCTAAGGAGGAGGGCAAAGAGATCCTTGAGGCGCAAGTTGAAAAGATCGCTGAGTACGTAAAGGAAACTTTCCATAAGTTGGAGGAGATAGAACGGTCTACTCCCAGAAGAAGCATAATTCCCAAGCCGCATGAAAAGAGATGATGCAGGTCACAGGACTATTCCGCCAAGAAATAGCTGAAACTCCTTCTTTTTTATCAGCCAGAAAAGTTTATCATCCATTGCCGTCCGTTTAACTCTGATCTATCATCTGGGTTCAATCAAATGCCTTCTCGTCATCCGGCGATGAAATATTAGTAACTTTCACTAATAAGGGTTTACGATTCCTCGTTTCAGATACACAAATAATATTTTAGGGATAATAGATACACGATAGGGGTATTTAGGAGAAATAAGGGGTGTATGCTGCAGTTCTTCATGGAGTTAGGGATCTGAGGCTTGAAGAGGTACCTGATCCGAAACCCTCAGCTGATGAAGCTTTGATCAGAGTTAACGCTACGGGGATCTGCGGAACAGATATTCACATCTTCAGGGGAGAGTGGAGAACTAGCACGCCAATCATCCTAGGTCATGAATTCTCCGGAATAATTGTAGAGGTTGGACGTGATGTAAGAGACTTAAGCGTTGGAGATCCAGTCGTCGTCGAGCCGAACATAACGTGTGGATCATGCTACTTCTGCCGCATGTCTGAAAGAAACTATTTCTGTGAGAATCTTGAGGCTATAGGAGTAACGATTAATGGGGCGTTCGCAGAGTACGTGAAGGCAAGAGAATCTAACATCTATAGAATACCCCGAGATTTCAACCTGGATGAAGCCGCTTTAATTGAACCCTTAGCGTGTTGCGTGAGAGGTATAGACCAAGCTGGCATAAGAGCTGGCGACACAGTCGCCATAGTGGGTGCTGGACCAGTCGGGCTGATCTTACTTCAGCTAGCCAAGCAGGCTGGAGCGACAATGATCATTCAGACCGATAGGGAGGATGCAAGACTTAAATTAGCCAGTAGGCTCGGTGCTGATCACGTGGTGAATATAGAAGACGAAGATCCAGTTGAGACTATTAGGGAGCTGACAGGCGGCTATGGAGTTGACGTCGCCATAGAGGCGGTAGGCAGCCCAGAGGCTATAACACAAGCAATGAAGTCTACAAGAAGGGGAGGAAGGCTCCTGATCTTCGGCGTCTCTCCTCAGGAAGCTGTATGGAAAGTTAAGCCTTTTGAGCTCTACGATAAGGAGCTGACCATAATGACATCTTATCGAAGTCCGTTCACTTTCCAGAGGGCGGTTAAGATCGCGGTCTCCAGAAGAGTGAGGCTGAAGCCTCTAATAAGCCACATCTTCAAGCTTAAAGAGATTCATAGAGCCTTTGAAGTTGCGGAGAAGAGACTTGAGGGAGCCATAAAAGTACTGGTTAAGCCTGAAAAAGATTAAAAAGTTCGGTGACGCTTAAAATATCTCTCCCTCAACTCGTATGGTTTTTATCTCGAACGGGGAGAGATCAACCATTATCTTGCCTCCTTCAACGCGTAAAGGTTTAATCTCCCTTTCAAGCAGGTCTGTTTCGTAAGCTCTTCTGATCTTGAATCTGTCCATCAATTCGACTTTAGCTCCCTCTCCTGTCGCATCGTAAATTCTGATGATGAACCCCTTGAAGTTCTCAGCGATCTTAACGCTGGAAACGACGACATTAGCAGGAACGATCTCCAAGAAGCTGTATTCCTCCGGCCTAAAGCCGTCGGTGGCTGATGGATCCGCTATGACCACTGCTTCTAAAGGATGATTAATCTCGTTTCCTCGGCGGAAAGTCAATGCCTTCCTCCAGTCGCCTCTATGTGGATAGAGTGAGTACTTCATATTGTGTATTCCAAAGTCAGGACGGGGATCCGGACTATAACTAGTCCTAATAAGTGTGATTCTTATAGTGTTTCCCTTCGCGTCGAAGCCATGTTTACAATCATTTAAGAGACCGACGCCGTATTCCCCGTCTGATATATCAACCCATCTGAGAGCCGGAACCTCGGTGCCATCTGCAACTCTTTCAATGTAGCCGAATGGAATCTCATACGTCACCTTCGAGTCTCCAAGTATCGGCGTAAATGAGGCTTTAAGCATTGGAGCATCCTCGCTTCCATCTGATATCTCTCTCCAATCTATAACTGTGTCGAAGTCTATTCTCGGAATTTCTCTATAGAGCGATATATACTGTGTGATCCTTGAGTTCCTGATCTTATGTTCCACCATCAGAGTCGCCTTCACCGGGCCCTTCTCGACGAGCTTCACGGATGCCCCTTTCACAAGGTTATCCACGCGGCTTATCTCACCTATAATCCATGCGGATGCACGGTGAGGCGTCTCATACAATATTTGAAGGAGGTTGCTGAGAACAGGCTTGGTGCATGAGAATCTATGCTTCTTAAAGACGAACCTGTTTTCAATCTTATCCAGCAGAGAGGCTATCGCACCAGATTCGCGATCCACCTCAAGCCTGAAGAACTCATTCTCTATCATATAATCGTCGCATTTTATCGAATCTTCCCTGCGTTCCTCCTCTTCCTCAACCAAATAATATGTCTTGTAACCCATTGAGGGAACCTTGGCAATAAAAATGAGATTCTCTCCGTCGAATTGAGCTTCAGTCTTCTCCCGGCCGTCAGAGGAGACCAAGACGGGTCTCCGTGGAATCTTTTCTTTCGGAATCTTCACCTCTACAACGTCTACTCGCTTCCATGATAAGGGATTAAAGACCACCACGGCTATTTCAGACCTCGAAAATCTTATCTGTCTAGCTATCTCTTGAATAGATGAGTATAGAATCTCCCGCGCTATGTGCATAGCTTCCTCAGCCAGTCTTCTAGGATAAGTATAGGCTTCAGACACCCCGCTTCCATCTAGTATGTCGTGAAACTGGTTAAATAGCATGTTATGCCATGCCTTCTTTAGGCGGGTCCGCGGATACTTCCCGGAGAAAACAGAGAATTTTTCAGCATCTACTAAAAGTCGTTCGCAGACACGGTTGTACCTTTTAATATCGCCATGGGTTGTATAGCATCCGTCGAAGATGAACTGAAGTTCATCATTAATAACTGGTATCTTCTTGCCATTAAGCTCCTTCAAAATTTCATCGAAGAATCTATGCGTCGTGCTGAAAAGCACGTCTGGCAGTAGCCTATTACATTGCATTTTAAGAGCCGCTTCGATATCTTCTACAGTCGCTCCTCCTCCATGATCGCCAACTCCATAAACGAACATACTCGTCTTTAAGCCATACCTCTCGTAGAGTTCAATCACCAAATCCACTATATTTTCCGGCGTCACGAAGTTGTTATATATACTCGTGTAAGCTAGAACCCTTGAACCGTCCGGGGCCTCCCACCAGAAAATCCTATCCCCTTTACCGCACCTCATGAAGTAGTAGTATCTGCAGCCAGATTTTCTGAGAATCTGCGGGAGAGTCCACACGTGTCCGAAGGTGTCGGGTTCCCAGCATACCCTAGGTTCAAAACGGAATTTCTCCCATATATACTCCTTCGCCTCAAGGAACTGTCTAACCAGAGCCTCAGTTCCGGCCATGTTCAAGTCAGACTCAACCCACATCGAAGCCGTTATGTCCCATCTACCGTTCTCTGCGTACTCCTTTATGGACTTAAACATCCATGGAAAGTTTTCTTCAACAATCTTGTATGTTATTGCCTGGCTCTGAGAGAAGCAGAATCCCGGATAATCCTTCATAAATTTAAGCATCGTATTAAATGTGTCACCTACAGTCTTAATTGTATCCTCCCATGGCCAGAGCCAGTTCATATCTATATGAGCATGAGCCACAAGATGAACCTTGAATTGTTTAATCTTCCCGCTGAGCTCGCTCATCTGAGCTCTCGCTTTATTTATCTCCCTTATTAAGAGCGAGATTTCTCCGTCGATCACATCCAAATTAAAATTCCGAGATACACGATTAAATTTCTCTAGATCAAGCATCTTCACCAATCTAAGCTCTTGTATAAACGATTCAATCTCAAAGATAACATCTTCAACTTTCCCAAACCTAACCTCAAATGCTGGAATCTCCACTGGCTCATATTTTTTATGGACATGAATAGCGATCACATATTTCTCGTTAGGTTGCGCGTTTGTAGTCAAGATGATTTTCGGTCCTCTAAGCTCAGCCCAGTAATCGGCGGTGAGAACCCTTCTTGAATTGACGAAGATCTCCGCCTTTCCTAGAATTGGAGAAGAAAAGAACTTTACTTGAGATCCCACGGTGCTGATTCCATTAATCTCCACGGGAACTTTGACTCTACACCTCAGCCATCCGCCGCTTTTCCTAACATCAAGCGTCATCGGTAAACGGGTCTCTTCCCACGAAGAATCATTAAAATCCTCCTCAAAGGCTCTTGCCGATTCTCCTTGGAAGAAGCGCCAAGTAAACATCCTCCGATACTTCTTTAATTCTTGAAGCCTATCCTGAAGCCTTCTTATCAGCGACGAACAAGTATTCACATCTCTGATAGTCATGGATTCCCTCCTTCTTGAGAGATTTCAATTTAGAATTGGTATCCTTTACTTAAGTTTTTGGAGCGAACATTCTCTCTAACAGTAGCAATAGATGCTCTATAAGATCTTTCAAGTTTTCCTAAATTCCGAATAGTTTTATAAACTATACAATTTAGATTATTAAATGTAATGTTGCCTACCTTTAGCATATTCATACCAGTGTACAGAGAATCCGATCTTCTTAGACCTTTACTAGAACGGCTTCTAAACGATCCATATAAAAAGAAGGAGATCTTTGTAGTTATAGACGAACCTACAGAGAAGAGCCTCAGCGTAGTTAAGGAGTTCTCCGATCGCGTATACTTCATCTGTAATGGGGAGAGGAGAGGAAAAGCGAGCGTCCTCAATGAGCTCGCAACTAAATCTCACGGTGAGATCCTCTTATTCCTCGACTCTGACTGCAAAATAGATGAGGAGTCGAAAAGTTTTCTTCAAAGAATCGCAGAGGAAATCGAGGATGCAGATATAGTTGAGATGAAAAAGAAGATCATACGCGACTCCTTCGTCGCGAGAATCGTTAGCTACGACTACTTAAGCTTCAATCTGACAAGCCTCCTTTTCTCGTATAAGCTCAAAAGATGTCTAGGTCTAAATGGAGCTGCGTTTGCTATAAGGAAGGAGGCATTTGATAAGCTAGGCGGGTTTAGATTCGTAATCCTTGAAGATGTAGACCTTGCCACGCGGGCATTTATGAAAGATTTAAGATACAAGTTCCTGAAAGATGTGAGTATAAGCACCAAGGCGCCATCCTCCTGGAGAAAATGGTTTGAGCAGAGAAAACGCTGGGGTATTGGAAGTGCTCTATGGCTTAAGGAGTATCTTCATGACATAGTTAGGATAGTTAAGGAACATCCCGGAGTCCTCTTACCCTCCCTCCTAA
>JAGGZB010000157.1 GCA_021162225.1 Candidatus Bathyarchaeota archaeon
ATGTGCCGCTGGAGGCGGCGGTGAAGTTCGAAGAATCTCTTTTCCAGGATTAAACATTTTCTGTTGTGTTACGGGTGCTCCGCAGTTGCCGCAAAACTTATCTTCAGGCTCAAGTTTAGCTCCACAATTATTACAAAACAACATTATAAATGCTCTCTGTAGCCTAGGCGTCTAGCTCAACCGGATACACGTATCTTTTACGCTGCATGGACATATAAAGAGGCCAACGACGTATAAACCTCACCATTTCATCCCGTCACCTTCCAGTTTTCGCTTCGCACCGCATACTAAATGTTTAGAGCTCAACTTGAGAGGAAGCTGATGAATGAGAGAAGCGCGTAAACTTGCGAGAAGACTCGGATACGCATGCATAAAGCTAGAAAACTTAACTGCTGCATGATCTTCAGAAAGAGAAAAATAGATCATATCGTGTTTTCTATCTTAAACGCCGAGAGGGACTTAATGATTCGCCAAGTCCAGCCTTTAGAAGGTTAACATCCAAGGTGTATAAAATTTTGCAAGTACTAAGATGAGAAATGAGGATAAAGGAACCGTAACATTATCATCAATGGGGTTAAACTCGAAGTGTTCGATGAACGAGGCGGCAGCTCCAGCGAAGATCCCCGCCAAACCTAAAACTGCTCCAGTAGGAATTGAAAATAAGGCCATTGTGAGATTGCCCCACCAAGACTTCGTTCTTTTCTTATAAAGCATATTTCTGACAATGCCCGTTATTGCATCCCCGAATGACATGAAGAGAACTGGCAGAACTCCAAACCAGAAGTTACCTTCCGATATTAGCCATCCGAATGTTAAGATGACCCCCCACATAATGCAGAATGAGACTTCATACATGTTCTCTTCCGTTTGAAACCAGTACATCAACTTTCCGGTTTTATGAGGAATGTAAGTGAAGACTCCCAGAAGTAAAGCCAAAATAAGCGGGATAAGCGGCGTCTTAAAAATGAAGGGGACAAGCATCGCTACTAAGCCTCCTGTAAGCATATGTATAGCCTTCCGGTCATAATAAACCGCAACGTTATACTTCAGCCCCCTCCTCCGCATAATTTCATAAAGATTTTTCGTTAGAAAAACCACGACGAAGATAACCCAGCAGAAGAGAATTGCCGAAGCTACTATTTCCTCCGTCGAGATTACCATCGTATTTCTCGTTCTTCACTATATCTTAATAAAGAATATTTAACGATTTTCATGCATTAGATGTAGCAAATCCACCGGGTAGTAGGGACGGAACCTTAAACCCTTTTAACGTGTTATAGCCGCAACAATATATCATCAGAATAAATTAAGAATGGGTCAACGACTCCTACCTTAATCTAATTAAACAAAAAACAAAACGATATTTATATGAAAGAATAGAGGGGTTCTGAGAGAGGTTCTTTTCTATTATGTGTCTGAAGATTAACTGAAAAAATTAAGGTATAAAGAGTCTAACCACGAAATAGGTGAAAAATGAATAGCCCCCAAGTAAAGCACAATATTCAACGTTAAAGCAGTCAGAGACATATTTAAACTATTCAAAGAAAAAATTCCCACGTAAAATAACCAAAAATATCGATCTGCAAGAAACTTCATTTAAGCCATGAAGGAAGCTCTTGCCCAATCAAGAGAGACTCAAAATCTTCTTTCCGCCTTATCAGCGCATACTCTCCGTCTTTGGCTAAGACCTCCCCGCATCTAGGTCTCGAATTATATTGCGAGCTCATCGAGAATCCATAAGCCCCCACGTTCAGAACAGCCAACAGATCGCCTTCACTTATCCTCGGAAGCCTTCTGTCTCTAGCTAGCAGATCACCTGACTCACATATTGGCCCCGCCACATCGTAAACCTCTTCTTCCGCAGAGTCAAACCTATTAGCAACGATTATCGGATGATAAGATCCATACATCGCCGGCCTAATCAAAGTGTTGAACCCAGCGTCTACACCTACGAATTTTTTGAAAGGTGTGATCTTCAAAGTATTTACACGCGTCAACAGAACACCAGCATCACAAACAATGTAGCGACCAGGCTCAATGAAGAACCATGGCTCCCCCAGATCGTACTCACCGATCCGTCTGAGATAAAGACCTAGAACCTTCTCCGCGTAAAGATCAAGATCCAAAGATTCCTCTTCAGGGCTGTAAGGAACGCCTAAGCCTCCCCCGAAATCAATGAAATCAAAGTCCACACCTACCTCTTCGTGAACGTGACGAGCTATCTCCAACATTTTTTCAGCAGCCAAGAGGAAAGGCTCAACCGTTAATATCCCTGAACCTATATGCATCTGTATGCCGAACTTCTTCACTCCAGCCTCTCTGGCGTATTTATATGCCTTGATGACGTCGTCCTCCCAGATTCCAAACTTTGAATCCCTTCCAGCCGTGATGCAATGCTCGTGATGGCCCGCCCCAATCTCAGGATTAACCCTCACAGAGATCATTTCAGGCAGATGGAAACTGAGAAGCCTTCTCAACTGCGAAAGAGAATCAATGTTTATTGTAACTCCGGAATCAACAAGGAACTTCAACTCGTCATCTCGGACGCTTGTTCCGGTGAATAATATTCTATCAGATGTGAAGCTTGCCCTTAACGCGAGAAACACTTCTCCCGGGCTTACAGTGTCGAGATATGCTCCTTCACTTTCAAGTATCTTCAATACAGAGAGGCTGGTATTCGCCTTAGCAGAGTAATAGATTCTAACCTTGTCATAGTGCTTCTTGAGGGCGTCGTAAAGCCGACGATAATTCTCCCTGATTCTTCTCTCCGCTAAGACATATAACGGAGTGTCAAATTTTTCAGCTATCTCAAGAGAGGAGACGCCGTCTATATAGAGCACACCACCCCTATTTTCTAAATGACCATTCGAAAATATTTTTGAAGACATAAAATACCTTCCCGGCAATTTGAATAAAAAATGTCTAGAGAAGCCCCTTCTTAACCATAAGCTCAGCGCTCAGTATCCCTGCGCCCGCGGCGCCCCTTATGGTGTTATGTCCCAAGCAGAGATACTTAACGGTCATTATGGGGTCTTCTCGGATACGTCCAACCACGACGCTCATGCCTTTCCCCGCATCTCTGTCGAAGCGGGGCTGAGGCCTGTCGATCTCCTCTTTCACGATGATCGGTCTCTCCGGAGCTGTCGGCAGCTTAAGCCTCTGCGGCTCTCCAACGAAGTTTCTGAAGGCTTCTTTAACCTCTTCAATTGTAGGTTTCTGCTCAAGCCCAACATATACCGCTTCTAGATGGCCATCCTTCACGTTAACACGGTGGCAGCTGGCACTTATCGTAATATTCGCTGGTTGAATCTCTTCACCATAGAAGGTTCCGAGAATCTTTCTGGTCTCATTCTCCATCTTTTCCTCTTCGCCGGATATGTAAGGAACCACATTGTCGATTATGTCAAGGGAGGGAACCCCGGGGTATCCAGCTCCGCTAAGCGCCTGCATCGTAGAGACAATCACGTTTTCCACACCGAACTTCATGAGAGCCTTCAAGGTGATGGCGAGCTGAATTGTGCTGCAGTTTGGATCTGTGGAGATGAACCCGTTCCAGCCGCGGTTCTTCTTCTGAACTGAGATTAGCTGCAGGTGGTCGGGATTAACTTCGGGTATTATGAGCGGTACGTCGCTTTTCATTCTATGTGCGCTTGCTTTGCTGACAACTGGATACTCAACAGCAAACTCCTCTTCAATTGGACCCGCTACGCTTCCGGGTAAAGCTGAAAATACGAAGTCTACGTTGCCAGCCTGCTTGACTTCTTTTAGATTCGTATTCACAACTGTCATGTCCTCAACTGCTTCAGGCATCGGGGTTTCCATTCGCCATTTGCATGCTTCTTTATACTTCTTTCCAGCTGAGCGTTCAGAAGCGGCGAGAACAGAAATCTCGAACCATGGGTGTCCCTGAAGCAATTCGATGAATCTCTGTCCTACGGTTCCTGTCGCTCCTAAAATTGCTACTTCACGTTTCAAGTGTATCCCTCACAGCTTTTATCGCATCCTCAATTTTTGTTTCATCAATAAAGATGTTTATAGTAGACTTACTAGTCGTGACCTCAATTATATTTATTTTTTCAGATGCCAATGCCTCGGATATCTTAGCGATCCAACCGGGAGAATCCACAAAGGCGGGATGAGTCAACTCTATCAAGCCGACATTGCTTCTACAGCTCAGAGCTTTGCACACACCTAAACTGTGCAGATCCTTCAATAGAGCATTCAGATTTTCAGATGATGTGAAAACTGTCAACGAGACTCTTCCCGTGCTTATACCGTATAATGGCCTATCTTTGAAAGAGGCGATGATCTTGCTTATAACCTCAGGTTCAATATTACAGACGAGGCTAACAGCGGAGAGGCCTTTCCTCTGAGAGACCTCGAAAGAATCAGAGTTGAACACGCCCGTAATCTCCGTTCCACCTGAAAGACTTCTACTAGAGAAGCTTACAATCTTCAACTTTTGATTAGGTAACTTATACTTCAAAGCCTCTGCTTTTATGACCTTTGCACCTCCATATGAGAGAGCGAACATCTCGTGAATGTCAAGTTTACTTAGCGGCTTCGCATCCGCTATTATCTTAGGATCCGCTGACATAACTCCTTCCGTCTCCTTGACAAGCACAACTTCATCGGCATTCAGGCAATTCGCAAGCACCATCGCGGTTGTATCGCTTCCTCCTCTACCCAGAGTAGTCACTCTTCCCGTCTCGTCTCGTCCGAGAAAACCGCAAATCACAACGATCTTCTCCCTAAGCATAGGCTCCACAAACCGTTTGACGCGTTCACAAGTCTTCTTCATATCCGGGGAGGCATTCTTAAAGTCGGAAGTAGTTATAATCGGCCATTCCTTGCTGTTTGGCTCTATATATATGGCGTCTGCGCCTAGGGATCTTAAAGCGGAACAGAAGATGCGGGCGCTCATCCTTTCACCCATCGAGACGATCTCAGCATAATCTTGATCATCAACGCCGCCTATCTCCGAAATGACCTTGATCAGACTGTCAGTTGTCCCCTTCATCGCAGAGACAACAACGACGATCTCATCATAATTCGACTCCAGAACCTTTTTGGCGGCTTCTCTGATCTTAGGACCTGAAGCAAGATCAGCTCCACCGAACTTTATGACCGCTCTGGCTCCCAATCTCTCAGCTGCCTCCCCGCTTGAAACAGAATGTTAACTCAAGACATCATCCATACTGTAGACACCGGGTCTAGTCTGTTTGCTCACCCATTCAGCCGCATACAAAGCTCCCTGAGCAAACACGCTTCGTGAGAAAGCTACGTGTTCAATACGAATCATCTCATGAGCCCCAGCGATTATTACGTCATGAACACCGGGAACCCCACCTGCCCTCACAGAGAGAATCTCTAATTCCTCCGGCTTTCTTATGCTTACGCCTTCTCTTCCATGTATGACTGAGCTATATCCGCGGGCTTCTGAGATAAGCTCCCCCAGCTTCTTCGCAGTTCCGCTTGGAGCGTCCTTCTTGCCTGTGTGATGAACCTCAATTACGCTGAAATCGTAGTTAGGCGGTAAAAGCCTCAACGTCTTTATCATCTTAAATAGAATATTTACGCCGATGGCATAGTTGGGCGAGATCACGGCGGGAACCTTATCCATAATCGCATTTTTTACTATTTGCATCTGCTCATCTGTTAGTCCCGTTGTCCCCATGACGATTCGTTTTCCCAGATCTGCCACTACGGGAATGTTTAAGACTTCAGCTTCCGGCGTAGTGAAAGACAGATAAACATCCGCCTGGCTCACGGCTTCCTTGAGGTTGCTCGCATCATAAATCTTAGCATCAGAGCTGCAAATCCCAGCTTCACTCAGAGTCTTGCCTACATTTGGATTTCCCGACGCCTCTACTCCGCCGACTATCTCGAATCCTCTCGCCACGGCCTCTCGAAGCAGGGTGCTGCCCATTCTTCCAGCTGCGCCAGCAACGCAGATCCTAATCATATGTTAAGCCTCGCCAGCAGTCCTCATCGTAGAGTCTCTTACCTAGATCGACGTCGAAGAAATTCTCGATGGGCTCAAGAATCTCCGGGGTCTTTTCATAGACTGTTCTCGCAGTGTTCAAGACTACTTGTAGACCTTTCTTTGTCATCTTCCCTAATGGCCGTCTACAGGGACCGGAAGGCATGCCCAGTATATTCATTAACGTCTTATAGGGCAGAGGATTCCTAGCCTTGCAGAGAGCAGGACCATAAGGCGTCTCCTCCTCAGTCTTCACCGTGACCATTGAGAATAGAGGCCTAAGCGCCTTGTAGAGCCTTTCAGACTCCTCAACATTTCCTTCTAAAGTAGCTTTGACGAATCTTTGGATCGGCCCGGGGGCAACGTTCGAAGCGACTGATATTACGCCGCTTGCCCTTATCTCGGGGTCTTTCATCATGGCATATGTTTTATCGTCGTCTCCAGAGAGTATGTCAAAGTCTTCTCCGCAAAGCCTTCTTGTCAATCTCATATTATCAAAGTTACCCGTCGCCTCTTTCACAGCTCTCACATTCTCAAACTCCGAGTGGAGAATCGCGAGGTCTTGCGGTAGAAGCTGCGTTCCACTTCTGCCAGGTATCACATAGGGGATTATCTGGACGTGGGGAAATTCTCGGGCGATAGGTTCAACATATTCCTTCCTTATCTCAAGCGAGCTCGGCCCATTATAATATGGATCTACAAGCAGGACGCATTTGACTCCGAAGTCAGAGACTTC
>JAGGZB010000176.1 GCA_021162225.1 Candidatus Bathyarchaeota archaeon
ACCATATCCGCCTCAACCGCGTTTGCTATTAGAACTGAGAGTATGTCATTGTCGCTGAAGTTTATTTTCTGGCCTTTTGTTAGGGGGATTATCTCGTTGATTGACGTCACATCATTCTCATTAACTATAGGTATTACGCCAATCTGGAGAAGTCTATCGAGGACGTTACATGTGTGAATATAGGATACGCGGTCGGCGAGGTCTCTTTCCGTTAAAAGAACCTGCGCCACCTTTAGACCGTAAGTCTTAAAGAATTCTCTGTAGTGGGACATGAGTATGCTCTGCCCAGCGGCTGCGCATGCTTGCTTAAAGACTATATCGTTTGGGTTAGGTTTAACGTTGAGCTCTGCTACCCCCGCAGCTATCGCGCCCGAAGTTACAAGGATTACCTTGTAACCTCTCTTAACTACCTGTGCTATCTGATCCACTATTCTCTTCATGGAGTTTAAGTCGAGTCTTCCATCATCTCTGACGAGGCTTCCGGTTCCAACCTTCACAACTATAAGCTTACTGGCCATCGATAGAGTCCTCTCTCACCCTTTAGGCGGAATTATTCTTTTATTTCTTTCTCTTCGGATCCGCCGAAAAATAATTATTCAACGATCATCCACTTTCTCGTTGTGTCCGAGGCGTCTCCATTGAAAAAAAGAATACTCGGCTTCATAAGAATTATACGTCCAATTAATGGGTTAATGATGAGCTTAGCTGTCTTTGTTGGAGCGTGGCTCTCTATAAACGTGCCTGTATCTCCCCATCTTCTATATAAGCTTCTTTTAGGAGCTTTAACGGCCTTTACTCTCTCTGGAGCTTCAATGGCGATAAATGACTACTGCGATTACGAGATTGATAAGATAAATGAGCCGGATCGACCGCTTCCAAGCGGTATAGTAAAGCTAGAGGAGAGCCTGCTTCTGGCCGCAGCTATGGTGCTGATTGGTTTGGTTGCCTCGTCACTCATAAATTTGAAGACACTATTGCTTGCGTTAATTTCTATAGTTGCCTCTACGACTTATGCATTTCGAGGTAAACAGACAGGATTACTGGGAAATATGCTTGTAAGCTTCTGCGTCGCCATTCCATTCATATACGGAAGCCTCATAGTCAGCGATACTATTGATTTGAAGATACTTCTCTTCTCCGTGATGGCTTTTCTATCAAATACGGGTCGAGAGGTAACAAAGGGAATAGTCGACGTGAGCGGCGACCGAGCTAAGAATATAAGAACGGTGGCGGTGGTTCATGGTGAAAAGGTTGCCGCCGCCACTGCCTCAGCTATGATTCTCTCCGCCGTTCTCCTAAGCGCTGTGCCTCCAGTCATAAATATAGTCTCAACATGGTTCATTCCATTCGTTGCAGTCACAGATGCCGGTTTTATTCTTTCATCGGCGATGCTCATTCGAAATCCGACGCGTCAAAACGCAAAGAGAATAAAGAGTTTGATTCTTGCATGTATGCTAATGGGTATGATTGCTTTTATAGCTGGAAAATAGCAACAAATATTTTTTACATAGAATGCAAAAGTATATTGTTAGTATTAGAAAAGCGGGGATAGCCAAGCCAGGTCAAAGGCGCAGAGCAAAAAGGTTTGCGCGTAAGCTTCAGGAGCCTGTCCCGTAGGGGTTCGCGGGTTCAAATCCCGCTCCCCGCACCAAATTATTTCAGCCTTTTAAACTAATTTTTATGAACTGTTCTATTTGGAATGGTTTACCATGCCCAGGATAAACAAGTGATTATTTTTGGCTGTTTCAGTTTTTCGACGCTTGCATCAAACGCCTCACTATCTACTATCATGGAGTTTTTGGCTGATTTTTTGTATTCTGGAGCAGATCACCGCAAAATAGGTCGCCCGTGTTTGTTAGGACTCCGATTAGAACATGAATGAAGCCTTAACAAGCTCAGATAGGCCTACCACATAATTCCAGACTTTACCGGAACAAGTCAAAATAAAGGTTTAGGGGAAACGCCTTAATAATGCAAAGAAAGAACCTTAAAGGTATAAAGGCTCCGCGCTTGATTACCCAAGATGGGGAAATACAATGACGAGTAAGACGGTCAAGGTTGGTATTGCAGGAGTTAATATAACTCCAAGTGTTGGAGAGGACATAATGGGTGATTATCTTCGCCTCGTGCCAGCGAAGGGCATCGGCAACGAACTTTACGCTAAAGCTATGGTTCTAGATGATGATGAGGATAGAGTTGCAATCGTCACGGCGGACATCATCCAATTCACAGATGAGTTGGTAAATGATATACGTAAACGGATAAAGAATCTAACGGGGATTGACGGCGCGAATGTTCTTCTAAGTGCTTCTCACACTCATTCAAGCCCGGCCATTCATAAGAAGGATAGAGCCTCAGATGAGTATCTGGTTGAGCTGGCAAAGAAGATTGCAGGAGCCGTCTACATGGCTGACCAAAATAAGCATGAAGCCTTAATTGGCTTCGGATTCGGCGAGGCAAAGGTAAGCATTAACAGGTGGCAGAAGACACCGACTGGTGTAAGATGGGGGCCGAACCCGGATGGACCTATAGACTATGAGGTTGGAGTGCTCAGAGTAGACGATCTAAACCGGAAGCCCATGAGTATCTTAGTTAACTTCGCCTCGCATCCATCCATAATGGGTAGCGACAACCTTCTATACTCAGGAGACTACGTAAGCTACGTGCAGAGCGTCATTGAGAAGGTTTATGATCAAAGGGTGAAGGCAATGTTCTGTACGGGGGCTGGAGGTGACGTAAAGATAGCATTACTCACCGAGGATGGCTTAAGGTTCAGATACGGCGATCTAGAGGACTGCCGTAGGTTCGGAACGATAATCGCGGCTGAAGCAATTAAAGTCGCGGAAATGATAAAGCCGAAACCTGTTGACAAGGTACGTGCAAAGACTATGAAAGTTATGTTTCCGCTTGTCGACCTTCCATCCATTGAGGATGTAAAGAAGGAACTTGAAGACCTAAAAAAGCAGATAGCTGAACTTGAGGAAAAAGGAGCCAGAACCGACGAAGTGCGCTTACGCCTAGAGTGGGCTGAGACGACATTAGCCCAGTTGAAGGAGGGAACAGCCCCACGGAGCATACCAGCCGAGGTGCAATTGATGCGCATAGGGGACGAGATCGCCCTCTTCGCTGTACCCGGTGAACTCTTCGTCGAGGTCGGGTTGAAACTAAAGCGTAAGATGCGGAGAAGCATACCAGGCTCCTTCGTCGTGGCCTATGCTAATGGGTGTATCGGTTATCTGCCGTCAAAAAGGGCGGAAGAGGACGGATGGTGTAAACATGATGACTCCTATAAGGTATCCCTACGACCAGCAAACTTCTCCGGCGAGATTGAGAATGTCCTTCTAAGAGCAGTTGAAGAGCTGCTGAAAAGCAACTGAAAAGCAGACAATATAATGTGTACTTGTAATTAGCCGTCTCCTCGATTTGTTTAAGGTATTGATAAAAAGGCCGGTAAGCTTTGCTTAAAGACGAAACGGCACCGGGGACTCAACAAATCTTCCAGAGGTTACGGAGCTAGATGTGGAAGCACTTCTACAATATAACTGGAAAACAGACTCTTAGCGTATAAACTTCCTCTTCTTGTTTCTCTTTTTATCGGAATCGCCGGAAATCTGCACATTCGCAATATATTTTTAATCAGCTATAAAATCTAATCCGCGAGCAGTAAAATCATAATTAACCAAGAAGCCTCATAGTTTTCATACTCGCCAGATGAACCTTTGCATGGAGATATGTGACTTTTATAATAAAAAAATGGACGAGACTTTTTGTTTATTCAAAGGTGTATATGACCTGTACTGTTACTGAGATGCTAAGTTTACCTTCGATTATGGGCGTGCCCTTTAGGGCTTCTGCGGCAATCTCGTATCTATATGGTTGATATGGCTGGTAAACTTTCTCGCTGACAGAGTATACGCCCGTTATTTTAAGCCCCAAAGTCTTGGCTATGAGCGTTGCTTTATCTTCTGCGTCTTTAAGGGCTGCCGTATATGCTTTCCTCACAAGCTCTTCCCGTCTTTCTTGTGATAATCCGAAGGAGACACCGCTGATCCTGTTCGCTCCGTTCTCTACGGCCGCATCGATAACGGCGCCTATGAGATTCATGTCCGTGACTTTAACCGAGATCATGTTTGTCACTCTGTAGCCAATTATTTTTGTGTAGTTCTTGGGTGAGTAAATTGGTTGGACGCTGTAGGATACGGTTTTCATATTCTCCTCGGTTATGCCTAGGCTTTTCAGAGCATTTATTATCGCATTCATTGATTTAGCGTTTCTTTTACTTGCCTCAGATGCTATCTCATCCTCTGTCTGAACTCCAAGAATGACCGTCGCCTCGTCGGCTTGGGCAGATGCTGTTCCCGATCCGGATACGAGAATCGTATTACTTGCTTGCTGAATCTCCGTAGCTGAGATCCTGCTAACGCCGATGGTATATGGAATACCTGTTGGGAACTGTGCAGATACAAGCTCTGTTTTCGGAGCGTTGCTGAGGCTCCAATAGTAGAGTGCCATTGCAGATGAAAACGTTGCAATGAAGGCTAGAATCAATAGTATTAAGCGGCTTCTTTGAAGAGTCAATCTTTTTCACCAAGCAACAATAGATCTCCCCGGCTAATAAATCCAATTAGTAGAACAGCCCGTTCTAAAATCTAGACGGCTACTTGAATCTTAAATAGGCTGAAGCTTGAGTATTATCAAAGATGGTGAGGCGGCGTGAGAAAGATTGAATGGTCTGAAGCTATAAAGAGGAAGTATCCGGAGCCTGTTGTACTCGTAGTTAGCTGTGACTCTTTAGGTAAGCCTAACGTTATGCCTGCGGGTTGGTGCACGGTTGCGTCGGCAAATCCGCCGATGCTCGCTGTGTGTATCAGTCATAAAAACTATACCCATGAGCTTATCGAAGAGACGGGGGAGTTCGTTGTAGTCTTTCCAAATGAGGAGATGGAGGATATCATCAGATATACAGGTTCATGCTCGGGGAGGGATGTTGATAAATTCGCTGAGTGCGGCATAGAGACGCTGAAGTCCAGGTATGTAAAGCCGCCTTTGATCAAGGATGCCGTTGCATGTTTCGAGTGTAAGGTTGGTGGAAAAATGACGGCTGGAGATCATACAATATTTGCAGGGGAGGTCTTAGCATCATATGTTTCGGAAAAGTATAAGTATAGACTCTACAACTTCGGCGATGGAGGATTCAAGACTATCCCATATGAATAATGAAGCATTTCGGTTCTCTTTTCTGTTAAAGCATCTTAGCCTTCTAGATCTTCTCTTAGCTCCCTAGCGGCTTGACACATATTCCTTAATTTTTCAAATGCTACTTCGGATGGGAGTAGTTTTAATCCGCAATCGGGATCAACATAAACTCTCTTAGGCTCAACTATGCTGAAGGCTTTCCTTATATTATCTTTTATCTCTTCCACGCTTTCTATTCTTCTGGTGTGGACGTCAACACAGCCGAAGCCGAGATCCTTTGTGAATTCATACTCTTTGAAGATCTCTACATCCTTAAAGCCTCTATTCGCAAATTCAAGGTCTATCTGATCCACGTCAAATTCTAAGATCTCCGGATAAATCTTAGAATAGTCTCCGTAGCACATATGCATTCCTATGTAAGCATTCACTCCTCTAGTCACGATCTCTATGGAGTTCTTAGCGACTTCGATCTCCTCAGGATGCGTTGGAACCGCAGGATCGTCTATTTGAATATAATTCGCTCCCTCATCAACAAGTCTTCTTAATTCTTGATTAATCACCTCTGCCAGCGCATATACTGCCTCCTCTCGCGTTCTATAATATTCATTAAAACTCCAGTCGACAAGCGTATACGGACCGGTTATCGGAACCTTTATTTCACGATCAGTTATCTTCCTAAGAAATTTATAGTCTGAAACTGCGAGCTCGTCTTTGTAGCGGAGCTCATCAACTATGGCCGGTTTGGGATAATAATTGTTGCCCCAAACTCTCACCTCACCGTAGATCGTGAATCCTTCTATGCGCCTTGCAAAGTATGAGGTCATCTCATCCCGTCTCATCTCACCATCCCAGAGTATATCGACGCCAGCTAGTTCCTGTTCTTTAACTACGGCTTTGACAGCGTCATCGTACGCTCGTCTCATAACTTTATCAGAGATCTCTCCCTTTTCATACTCTCTTATCAATCTTCGAAGCCAGTTTGGTTTGGGATAGCTACCTACAACTGTTGTCGGGAGTAATCTTCTATTCATTTATATCACCTACCGACCTGCATAGAATTTTAAGCTTCTCAGATGCCTTACTATAAGGCAGGAACTCGAGTCCCGTATTCGGGGAGACATATAATGTCTCTCCATTAACAATCTCATTTATGGCTTCAACTCTTCGTCTAACCTGCTCTTTATCCTCCATCTTCGTCGTTCTTCCATCAACGATTCCAGCCTGAATTTCCTTATCCACACCGAATTCTCTCAGCAGATTAAGATTCTTCTCGTAGCCCTCTACGAAGTCTAAACCTATAACGTCAACGTTGAAGTCTAGCACTTCTGGGAAGATTCTTTCAGCATCCCTAAAATAAGTGACTAGGAAGAATTTCGCGTCTACGCCTCGTCTAATGACTTCTATAGCGTCCTTCATGATGCTCAAATCTTCCTTTTCAGCGTAGAGTAATGAAGGTTCGTCGATCTGGATGTATTTAGCTCCCTTCTTAACTAGTTCTTTTGCCTCCTGGTTCATTATATGTGCAATATCCATCACTAGATCAGTTTTGTTTCCGTAAAACTTGTCTTCAGAGAGAGCTGCGAGAGTGAAGCATGATAGCACGGCTTTTATTTCACGTTCTATGCTGTACGCGACTCTGAATTCGTCGACTATTATGTTCCTCTTCCTTTCAAGCTTGGCTTTAACCTTCGGTATCCTATAGTAGAGGTTGTTATCGAAGTATCTTACTAAACCGTTCATTTCAAAGCCATCGATCTTGGTTGCCAGATGGCAGAGGAGATCATGCCAGAGGAGCTGGCCATCAGTGAAGACTCTTACACCAGCGTCTCTTTGTTCACGTATAACTTCAGCCACAGCCTTCGCATAGGTGGCTTCGTCTATTCCCCCACCGCCTTCTTTTTGTAATCCCTCAACCTTTCTGAGATACTCTCTAAACCATGGGGGACGAGGATAGCTACCTACAGTTGTTGGGATTACTCTGCTCATAATCATGTATTCCTCCAACGTAGTAGTGTGGGGCCCTTCTCACCTAGACTTGAAGGCCAGTCCATCTTTACCCGTACAGATTATTTAAGCATTTGGATGCCGTAAGCATCTTATTTTCGTGATGATATAAAAGCAAGTTGCAGGAACGAGTTAACAGTTTAGGCCTTGGAGATGAACTGAATAATGGTTGGGAAACCTTGGTGGCATAGGCCTTTAACGATAGCTGACTTGGAAATAATGGGTGCCGATGAGGTTTTGAGGATCAATCCAGCTGAGCTAGCCGAGAAAAAGAAGCGGATGGGATTCAATGCTGAGCATTTAACATGTAGCGACATTTACGGCGGAGAGAAGGGAATCTTTTATTTTAAAACTAAGATTGCCAAGAGGGTTCCCAGAGATTTCTTTAGTGAATATATACCGGAGGCACATAAGCGGGGGATAAAGGTTCTAGCCTACTACAACGTTCATTGGATTCACGTTGATTTTGGAAGGGAACATCCGGAGTGGCTTCAAGTAGATTCTAAGGGGAGAATAATTGATGACCTTTATGGCTCCGGGAACGCTCCCTGCGTTAATTCGCCGTCGTGGAGGAGATTCTCGCTTCAGGGGATAAGAGATTTAGCCTCCTACGATATTGACGGGATATTTTTAGATGGACCCATATTCACGCCGGAAGCATGCTACTGTAAAAGTTGCCAAGAAAAGTTTAGACAAAGGTATGGCTTAGAACTTCCTAGGGAAAAGAACTGGAAAGATCCGGCTTGGAGAAAATTCATAGAATTCAGATATGATAGTATAGCTGAATACCTAAGGGATGCCGCTGAAACTCTGAAAGAAATTAGACCTAGAACCGTCATATACATGAACTGTACAGGTCTCTGGCCATCCTGGCCTGCTGCCAGAGATAATCGCCGGCTAATGTCATATCAGGATATTCTTGGAGCCGAAGGCGGCTTCCTCTATTATGATTTGAGAACTATTCCTCTCTGGAAGCCCGGAATGACTGCTAAGATTCTCGAGACTCAAGCGGAAGGCAAACCTACAGTCATCTTCATATCTGGAGCTCATCACTGCTGGGGCGAATACCTTCTAACACCAGTAGAGACAAAGCTGCTCTATGCCGATTCGATTGCTAATGGAGCTAATCCATGGTATGGCATACCACATCACTTAACTGACAAGCCTGGAGCGTTAGCTGCTGGGGAAATGAATCATTTCATATTGAACAACGCTGAGTTTCTGGAGGACACTGTCTCCCTAGCATACGTCGCAGTTTTCTGGTCTAGTAGAACGGCAGACTTTTATAGGGCGAGTATTCCAACCACAGATTTCACTCCTCACGGAGAACGTGCAGAGAAGAGAGCGGCTGCCGGAAACTTCTACGCTAGCTTCCTAGGCTGTTATGAAGCCCTCGTGAGATCGCATATTCCCTTCGATATTCTGGACGAGGAAGCCTTGAAGCCGAATATCCTAAGCAGATATGACCTCATAATTGCTCCTAACTGCGCATGTATATCGGAGGATAAGGCTGGAGTACTCAGCGGATATGTTAGGGAGGGAGGAAACCTCATCGTATCCTTTGAGACCTCAAGATATGATGAATATGGTGACCTGCTTGACGATTTTAGGCTGTCGGAGGTCTTTGGCGTAAGCGTCAATCAGGGAACCTTCGGACCTATGGGTATGGATTACATGTCTATTGTGAATAGACATCCGGTTTTTGAGGGAGTTAGTGCGGATATGCTTCCGTCGCCGATCTATGGAATAGAGGTGTCTCCTGGAACGGCGAGGACTATAGCAATGTATCATGAGAAGATGCCATCCAGATATGTGAAGGTTCCGCCGATCTCCAAGAATCCCTCCATAACGATCAATACTTACGGGAAGGGACGATGCCTTTACATAGCCGGAAACCTCTTTGAGCACTACCATAAGTATCATTGTCCAGATCACAGAAGGATAATCGCTAACTCGGCACGATGGATGTCTAAGCCCCTTGTAACGCTGAGTAATGCTCCTCAAAGCGTTGAAGTAACGGTTAGGCGACAACTAGAGAAGAACAGAATTCTAATTCATCTCGTAAACTTCACTGGCGAGATGACCAGACCGATGGAATCAGTTGTTCCCATAAAAGATGTAGAAGTAACCGTTCACGGCTTCAGAATCTGCGAGCGCGCTAAAGCCCTCCGGCTTGGAAAAGACTTAGAGATTAAGCCTAACGAGGACTCAGCGTCGTTCATTATACCGATGATCAAAGAGTATGAAGTTATAGTCCTAAAAACAGCCGAATAACATAGCTGAGAATAAAAATGGAGACTCTTTTTCACACTTTTGGCGTGTAGAAAAATCCTTCATATAGACGGCAGATTGGGAGTAGGCGGTTAGAATACTGAGGATTCAAAGCCCGAATCGGCTGTAAATGATGCTCATTGCTATGTTTCATGCTTCTATTGGAGAACCGAGTCTCTTAACTTGGGATCCTTATGCTTCAGCTGTGAGCATACTCCCTTCGCTAACATCGCATGTCAAAAAGTTTACTATATTATCCAGTTCTTCATAAGTGAAGAATCCTCAAATTTAAGAGTTTACTTGTCTCCTGGAGGGCGTTGAGCCAATGCCCGTAAGTCATAGATATGTGCTGTGAACCTACAAGTAGTTTTGGGAGATTCTTAACGTCGCCTTTAACATTCATGTGGATTATTATGCGGCAGTGAATTCCATCCTCGCTCCTCTTAACCCAACCCTCGACGACCAAGATCTTGCTTAGCGACGAATCCATGTTAAGCAGGGTCATAGGCTGACCGGCCTTGACATCAGCGTATCCCGTAGCTCCAAATCCCCTGCCATGATAATCTCTTATCGTATACTTTGTTGAAGCCATGGATAATGGCATTATGTCATGCTCGATCGTGACCTCCCCCTCCTCAGCCTCGAAGAAGCCGGGCTTGTAGCCGAAGTTTCCCATTAGAACCGGTTGGTTGCTCACGGCGTGAAGCATCAACGAGGAGAGCATAGCCGTGATGTCGCCTTCACATGCACACATTATCCCCTCATCTATCAGCTTGTCAAAGGCTAAGCATGGAACGACCGGTCTTTCCTCCGTGAATCGGCCGCAGTTTATCGTTACTCCATTTGCATCTTCCCTTTCGCATAGGTATTTTAGCGTCAAGTACACGCGGACTGCATTCATCAGATCCTCCTCGTTCGGCTCTAGGATCCTCTCAAAGTCTCTCCTCCACTTTTCAAGTTCCTCCTTCACGGCATCATCCGGGATTCTATCGTAGTATCTGTAAAACTCGTTTGTCTCGATGTGTCTAGCTCTAACCCCGAATCTCCTCTCGATCGCGTAAAAGTCCCATGGACCATATGGAGCCGAGAAGGATGGGATCTCGCCTATATAAAGAAATTTGCTCTGCCTCAAAAACTTCTTCACTCTTAAGGCTCTTATGAAATCTTCTGTAGTCTCTCCTCTTATTATAGGTAATCCATAAAGTGATATCGTGTAGATCTCCAGTGGATTTTCGCCCATTGAGCCTACAAGTAGGGCGTCATCGTCATAGGTGAGGATTTCTGGAAGCCGCCTTAGGTCGCTATGGTTGCTTATTATGAAAGGCTCCTTAACATCCACAAAATCAAGCCTAATTCTCTCCTTAAACCTCTTAACGAGCTCTCTGGCCTTTTTCACGGTCTCCTGTAATCCTATCTTGGGGATTCGAGGGGTTCCCTTAACATCTGGAGAGCAGACGCTTCCGTAACGTTCACGGTAATGATACAGGCCTATATAGACAGGTTTTATCTTAACTATTCCTCTCGGAGCTCCTTCCAAGCTCACCTGTCCTCTTCAATAATCTTTAATCCGAGAAGTCTCGCCAGATTTATTGCTTGCCTCCTCCAATCTCCATAAAGTGTTACTCTGTGCCATCCGAAGTCGACCTCCGCATTCCAGTTCTCAAGTATCCTCTCGGCATCGGTCTCCGCCGCCAACTTCGTGCGGCAAGCCCTATCATCCTCAATATTCGCAACAGTTATGCCTTGATGAATGCACATAGCTTTTGCCTCAACGTTTATTCTTAGTGTGGTTACGGTCTCGCCGAGTGGCATAAGCGACTGAACCGCAGCGCCCTTTCTATCCTCTGAATGCGAGCGTATAATGTAGGGGTTGCTCAGTCCATTCGGTCCATAAACCCTATTTGATGCTACGCAGTGAACGTAAATTATCTGGTTGGACGTGGTGTCGATCACTGGATCAGAGACGTAGCCCGGCCTTCCAGTCAGATATCTCATCATTAACTGCGTTATTGTAGAGTTTAGATCAGCCTCGCATACGCCCGTTGACCCTTCATTATTAAGCTGGAATAGTGCTAGGCATGGATAGGCGGGTAGTTTCCCACCGTAGTATAGGTTTAGGCAATCTATAGTTACGGCATCCGCATCACTATCCTGCATGGCCCTCTTTAATGCTAGATACATCCTTGCGGATTTCACGATCTCCTCTCTTGTAGGCTCAATGACCTTTAGTGCCTCTCTTATCCATTTATCCGCTATCTTTTCAGCCTCGGCCTCGTCGGTCTTTTCATAGTATGCATTCAATTCGTCGGAGGTCATCCTTATTACTCGGATGCCAAATGCATCTTTGATCTTCTTTGAAATATCCGATATGTCTCTATCTGTTATGTCAAGTATCCTTGAGTTCTTAAGCATCTTTATGACTCCTAAAAGCCTGATTGCGTCTATTGCATCATTCATATTTGATGAGGCAACTCCGACCACTGGAAGGTTCTTCCTCTTGGCCATCGAAAATGCCCTTAAGAACCCTCC
>JAGGZB010000132.1 GCA_021162225.1 Candidatus Bathyarchaeota archaeon
GATATGGAGAGACGCCTCAACAAGCGACGATTATCTGCTTAAAGATTATGGTAATGGAACATATATTGCGCGGTTCACTATAAGTGGTCAACCGAGAGTATATAACCGAGAAATAATGGTTGAGTGCTTCGACCGAAGAGATATATTCGTTAAAGCGGTAACCAGATGCGTGGATCTCTAGCAGAAAAATAATCCAGTTAAGAATAGAAACTCAGAAGTTTTACTCAGTTCCTTTTATAAATGCCTCTAAAAAATAAACTCTCAGTATGGATCCTGTTTGGTTGATTAAGCGGTTTATCCCTGAAGGCACATGGCTTGGACGCACTATTCTCTTGCTTGGTTTTATATTCTTAGACTTCATGATAACAGCTTCTTCATGTAAGACGCCGCTCGCCGAAGCAAATCCCTATGCTAGATTCTTTATGCAGAGATACGGCATACTAGAAGGGCTTATATTCTTTAATCTTCTCGCAACATTGCCGATCTACGCTGTTCTTGTATTCGATTCTCACTTAATTAAGCAGACACAACACTACAGAGCTAAAGCTGAATTTGCAATCGATATCGCCTTGGCATGGCTTGTTGCAGGAGTCCGCTTTGACGGAGCTATGAGTTGGCTGTGGAATGCGCCTAATCTGCTTCGGCAAGCGACAGGATTTGCCATCTATCTAGCTATCGCTATTCCTCTTCTTCACTTGTTTCCCAGAACTTTAAGCGATGCTAGATTCTCTGCTTTAAGAAGGAATAAAACTAAAGACGCTATTCATGTTGAGGATCAGAGGATTCTCGGCAATTCTTAAGTACGATGAAGCAAAAAATCAGAAGGGCGATATGTAGACATGAACGATATTGATAAGGTACGAGAGTACTTTCCGCACGTAAAAGAGAAGATCTTCCTCAATCATGCTGGCGTCTCTCCTCTATGCACTCCTGTCCTAAATGCAATTAAAGAATTCTTAGAATGCAGAACCCTAAGCAAGGGGGATTTCAATCCAGAATCAGCTAAAAAATTTTTTGCCCATTTAATAAATGCTGAACCTGAAGAGATAGCTCTTGTACCGAATACGTCAACGGGGCTGAACGTAGTAGCAAATATGCTAAGTTATCCCAGAGGATGCAACATTGTTACTGCTGATCTGGAGTTTCCTTCAGTCGTTTATCCATGGCTTAGGATTAGAATAAACCTCAACCTTGAGATTCGTTATGTGAAAAACGTTATGGGAAAGCTTAGAATTGAGGATTTCGAGAAGGCGGTGGACGATAATACCGTAGCAGTGGTTATCAGCCATGTTGAGTACGGAAATGGATTTAGGAATAATCTGGAGGAAATCGGCGAAATAGCGCATGATCATGGAGCATTTCTCATCGTGGATGCGTGTCAATCGGCTGGCGCCGTAAAAATAGATGTCAAACGACAAAATATCGATTTTCTAGCTACTTCATGTTATAAATGGCTTCTCGGACCATGCGGAGCCGGCTTTCTATACATCAAAAAAGATCTAATAAAGGAGCACTGTCCCACCTTTGTTGGATGGGCAAGTGTTAAGCGTGAAATTTTCGAGACAGCAGACCTCTGGAACAATACTGAGCTTACTCTCTCCGAGACGGCGAGCCGATTCGAAATTGGAACACCGAGCTGCCTGAGCTATGTAGGTGCATCGTCAGCGCTTAAGATGATCCTTGAATATGGCGTCGATCGGATTGAAGATCGCATAGGAGAACTAATTGATTATTTGATCGGGAGACTTGAAGAGGAAGGTTTTGATCTTCAAACGCCGAAAGACCCTTCTAATCGCTCCGGAATCATCAACTTTAAGATCTCAGATCCTATAAAGAAAGTTGAGGAGCTGCGTGAAAAGGGAGTGATAGTCTCCGCGCGTATGAATGGAATACGAGTTTCTCCTCACTTCTACAATACAAAAGAGGAGATTGAAGAGTTTATTGAGCGATTAAAGAAGATGTGACCGGCGAGCTAGAGGTTCATATCTACCGATATACTCCTCGGCTCTTCGGCGGCATAATGGACAGAAATCTTCTCGTTTCATATCAGTCATGCCTATATGAAGAGAAAAATGCATGACGCATGTCGGATTTGAGCAATGTCTAAGCCCGAGTGTATGTCCAATTTCGTGAACAGCTTCCTTCACGGCTCTCTGAGTAAATAAGCTCCAGTTAGAAGGTCTACCGTAAAATTCGGGTTTAAGCCTATAAAGTGAGATTAAGGCAGCTTCACCTAAAAATTCAGCTTCTCCAAAGATGAAGTTTAAGCCGGGAGCATATATATCGACATTGACAACTCCTAAAAACCTGCTGAGTGTTCTCTCGCCGGCATGCTTCTCAGCGTATCTTCTTATATCCCGCAGAATCATTTCTGATAGGTACTGTCGCCTAGAAATGTTGTATGCCCTCGCCGGTATGGGAAGAGTATCCCGAGATATCGAACATGAACTTCTCGGAAATACGCCTAAAAGATCGTTTGCTATTTTCGCCAGAACCTTTTTATCCACGGTTCCTATCGGCAAGATTGTAATTTTCAACCTGCCCAGCCACTTTCAACTATATTGCGAAGGTTTCGCCGGTCTTCGGAGCCTTAGCCTCAAGACCTTCTTCTTCCCTTATCCACTTTGCAAACTTTTGACAATTTCCCTCGGCTCCATGGACAACGTAGACCTTTGGCTCCCCCTTTAGTTTCTTAATCGTCTCCTTCAGCTCTTTCGCGCCTGAATGACTGGAGAAATCGAAGAAGCCGACTTTAGCTTTGATCTTTTGTATCTTACCGTCGATGACACATTCCCCCTTGTCAAGCAATTCTCTCCCTGGAGTTCCAGGTATTTGATATCCAACTAGGAAAACAGCGTTTCTTGATTTCTTTCCTACCGTTTGAATGTAGGAAGCAGCGGGACCGCCCTTAAGCATTCCAGCAGGAGATATTATCACCCCGGGTCTCCTCATTGCTTCCTTTCGTTCCCTCCAGCTCTCTATCCAGTTCGCTAGATGAACTCCCTCCATGAAGAGCTTAGGATCCTTAATGAAGTCTAGATGCCCCATCATTATCCTTGTTGCTTCCCTAGCCATGCCGTCTAAAACCACTGGATACTCGAAGTGATAAGCGGCTAGAATGCAAGCAATCTCCTGTGCGCGTCCAACACTAAAGGCTGGAACCAGAACTGTTCCTCCGGATTCAACAACATTAATGACTTCCTCAACGAATTTTTTCTCGAGCTCCTTCCTCGGAGTGTGATCCTCATCGGCATACGTGCTCTCGATTATTATTGCATCAATCTCTCCATAGTCAAGGTCAGCTGGTGGTAAGAGCCTCGTCTCTACGGCGTTAAAGTCGCTTGTATAGACAAGCCGTTTGCCGCATGCCTCAACTAGCACGGAGGCTCCGCCTGGAATATGGCCGGAGTTCAGTAGCTCAAACTTTATATCTCCAACAACCGTTTCCTCTCGGAAGCCTATATCCCTGCGGCTTCTCATCATCGAGCGGAGTTCAAGATACTCAAAAGGTAAGTAGTACCCGGATAAATGAATAAAGTCCTTAATGAGTATGTTTGTTAAGTTGAAAGTTAAGCGTGTCCCATAGACTGGTTTTCTCCCGCCTATATGAAATATTGGAACAGCTCCTGAATGATCTAGATGGCTATGCGTAACCACTATTGCATTGACTTCCTTTGGTGGAACATGCATTGGGAAGCCTGGAGTATGATTAAGCATGACGCCGTAGTCTAACAGAATCTTAGTAGTCTCAGTTTTAACATATATCGCTGCCCTTCCAACTTCTCTTGCACTACCCAGAAACGCAACTTCTAAGGAGATCTTTTTCACCATCCAGGATCAGCATATTTCCTATTTTCATAGATGATTTTTGTTCCTCTATAGATGTCCAGAGAGGAGTTAATAAGTATTTATACTCACCTATCATTTCTATCGTGCAGATGTTAAAAATACGATTTCTCCTATGAAATAGGATATTTAAGCCTTTAAAAATTCCATTTTCTTCATCACCTTTTCCGCGCAGATATCCGCTATTCTCTCCTGCCATGTTCCTGGCTCCAAAACCATAACTATCTTTTTATATCGGCTTTTCTCTACGTATTCAACTATTCTCTGAGCGACGTATTCTATCGTCTCTACGTCTGGGGGAGATGCAAACTCGTATTGCGAAAGCGGGTAAATATCGCTAATCTCCTGAGGAACGATACCGAATGGAGGGGCATAGAGACATATGTGAATTCGATCTTTGTTAATCCTTAATTCTTCACGTACTTTCGCAATAATCTTCTTATATTTCTTCTTTTTGACTGTTAGCCTCGGGCTTAAGGATGGAAGCAAAATAAGAGCTTCAGCATCTTCTGGTTGCTCATATCTCTCCGACATCCTCTTCCTATGACGAATGATCTCAGGTCTTGCAAGATCCACGGAGCTGAAGAAGAATAATCCGCTTCTCTTCGATACTGGACTATGTCTTTCTAGAATCTCACCATAATCCTTAATCTTCTTAACTGCTTGAAGCAATGAGGGGTGACCGTGAGCTCTCATTATCAAATATTCCCATAAGCGTCCTTCAATTATCGCTTGCTTAACCCTCCTTATCTCTGCGAAGCAGACGTGAAGGTTGTGCCGGGTTAGTTCAGCTTCACGTTCATTCTTTGGCATATCCAAAAAGTCCTGAGGATCCCGCTTGTAGCATACCGGACAGGAACACGGTAAATATTCGAGCTCTTCTAGGCGAATTGTTCCATACGTGGTTAGATATCGATCATCCTTGGCGAATATGTTGTATGCCGCAGAATCAAATAAGTCACAGCCCAAAGCAACAGCTAAAGCGAACATAAATGGATGTCCAGCTCCAAACAAGTGAAACGGGCGACTGGAGGAAACGTTCATTTTAGCAGTGATTATCATATCTACGAGTAGATCAAAGAGATACTGCTCCATAACTGGCGTTGGGCTTCCTAACGCATGTATGTCAAACGAAAGATTATTCATCTCCCTAGCTGACTTAGCGATAAGGTCTAAGTATCTTCCGCCCTGAATAGGTCCAACCCACAGAATATCCTTCTTGCTCCTTAATTCTTCCAGTTCTCTAGCTCTCTTCACGGTCTCCTTAACCGTGTATTCCGCATGTTCCCTCGAGGCCTTCCATCCAGTGGGCACATCAAGTATTGTAGCAATATCAGTTCCGATATCCTCTTGAAACCTAACAATTTCCTCTGGTGTAGCCTCTATATCCCCGTACTCAAGTATTTGATAAGCCCCAGAATCCGTCATGATCACCCCCGGAAAATCTAGAAGTTTATGTATTCCCACCTTCACAGCTGCCTCAGCTTGTTGCTTCTTAACAATGTAAGCATTAGTTATCAGAATCCTGCAACCAAACTCTTCCCAGAGCTCTCTAGGAGTAACAGTTTGCTTTGCCATGTTTATCACGGGAAGGAAAGCCGGAGTCTCAATACTGCCACTCTTAGTTTTTATTCTTCCTATCCTTGCGAGGAGATCCCTGTTTCTTACTTCAAATTCAGCCATGACCACGGTCTCTCCTAGAGGAACCGATATTTGTAAGAGCTCGAAATATGAAAAAATTTAAGCGTCCTCACTCATAATGATCTCCATTATTTTGAAATTTTTATTGCGGACTACGTATCTTCTCCCCATACTATAACAAATATGCGTTCACGTTCATCGGGACGTTTCAGTGTCGCTCCATCTCATCATTACTCTCGCTCAGAATATTGTGTCCCTCATCATGCACATTAAGAATAAGATGCGGATCTTAAAAGGATTTTTATTTTTCTCAAAATAAGAGGACGCAACAGCCTCATTTTAAAAAAGAATTAAGGCTATTATGAGTCTCAATCTGCAGAATGTTGCCATTTCCGGAATTCCTTCAGAAAGGAGAATGTTATTTAATGAAGGGTCGTCATTGATAAATCAAAACTGAACGTATGCTATGAGCGGAGGATATTTCCTGAGGGAAATTCATCCTCCGTGAAGTTTCATTTATCCTCCATTATGAGAAAATCGCTTATTAATGTTGAAGATCTCCTGAACTCTTTTCAAGCAAAAAATTAAGGCTTATCCAGAAAATTTTTAAACGTCACTGCGCATCTTTTTAAAGAAACTGCTGAGTTTCCATGGAAGTTACTTGGAGGAGAGAATAGTTACGTTTAACATAGTCACCTTGGAGGATTCAATACGTATATTGCCAAGTAAATTCGGTGAGCCCTTAGAAGAGGTGGCCAAGGAGCAACTCAAACTAAAATATGAAGGCATAATCGATGAAGAGTTAGGCTATGTAATCGCCGTTACGGATATTGAGGTTTCTCCTGTTGGAAAAATAATTCCCGGAGACTGCGCAACGTATCATAAAGCCACATTCTCCCTCTTAACATTCTATCCCAAAGTTCATGAGATAGTTGAAGGCGAAGTTGTTGAGATAGCGGATTTTGGAGCCTTCCTGCGAGTAGGTCCAGTCGATGCTTTAATTCACGTTTCTCAAATAATGGATGATTTCATCTCTTACGATGACCGTCAAGGCGTACTGATGGGAAAAGAGACCAAAAGGAAGATTTCCGTCGGTAATAAGATGCGTGTCCGCATAACAGCTGTTTCCTTGGGAAGAGGAAGTAGCTTCGGAAAGATAGGCGTAACCGCTAGACAGCCGTTTTTGGGAGCGCTCGAGTGGATAGAAGAGGATGTTAAGAAGATTCATGGAGAAATCGAGGAAAAGGAAGAGAAGAAGGAGTGATTAGCACATGGTTGATAAAGCTTGCAGAAACTGTCATTTAATTACCGAAGGAAATGTTTGTCCTCGATGTAAATCCACCGATCTGAGCGATGACTTCAGCGGGATAGTAATTATACTAGATCCAGAGAATTCTCAAATAGCGAAGATGATGAACGTAGATAGAAAGGGCAGATATGCAGTTCGCATAAGGTGATCGGAATATTTGTACTTACGCCCGAATTACGTAAAGAATTGAAGGCTCCTCTCGGTCCACTTATTAAAGGATCATTTGAAGAGACTTCCAGAAAGATCGCTAAGCTCGTAGCTGAGAAGAAGCCAAAAAAATTGATCACGGTTGGCGATCAGGTCACAATGAACATGGTCTCGAATAATATCTATCCAGATGTCGCCATAGTTGACTCAAGAGTTATGAGAAAGATGATCTCTCCAGTAAAGTTTGAGGCTGATAGCGTCTTTCAGACAAACAACCCTCCGGGCACTATAACCGAAGAATCTTGGAAGGCGATTGAGAAAGCCATTAATAGTCCTAGACGATCGAAAGTGATGGTTAATGGCGAAGAGGATCTTCTAACAATAGTCGCCGTTCTCTCGGCTCCCTACGGCTCGATAGTGATATATGGACAACCGAAGCAAGGGGTAGTTGTGTTGGAGGTCGAAGAAGAGGTCAAGAAAAGATTTCAAGGTATAATCAGGAGAATGAAAAAGATAAATTAGGAATGTTTCTTCCTTAAATGCCGTTGTAGAATCTAAAATAACATTAATAAAGAGGAATTATTATTCCAATCACTAAAGCATCAACTTTGGCATGCGTTGCGGTGAATGCTGTGAAGCTCAAAATCACCAATAAGCAAAGAAACGAGCTGCTTAAGCGAGTTGAGGTTGAGTTTCAGATAAGTCATGAAAGCGAGGGGACACCTTCTCGCATTGAGGTTAGAAGAAGCCTCGCCAGCATACTCGACGTAGATGAAGAAAGAGTCTACATCAAAAAAATTGAAACTAAAGCTGGAATGAACCTTTCTATTGGCAAAGCGAATGTATATGATTCGCCGAGCCAAGCCGAGTATGTTGAACCGGAACATATAATACTCAGAAATAAGCCTAAAACAAAGGAGGAAGGAGGAGAGTAGACTAATTGTCTAAGGAAGAGGCAAAGAAGCCTAAAAAGGAAAAGAAGATTTACATGTACTATAAAATTGAGAATGGAAAGTTAAAGCGTCTCTTACCCTTCTGTGATCGATGTGGCCCCGGCTATTTCATGGCAGATCATGGAGACCGCTACACATGTGGTCACTGCGGATTCACAAAATACAAAGCGGTTTTAAAAAAGAACGAGTAGAGCTTAGAACTCTATTTTTTCTTTATTGCTAGAAAGAATTGAATTCCAGCAGAGAGTACTAGCAGGACTGTTAGTATTGATACGAGTCTTTTAACGGATTCATAGGCTGTAGTAAATTCATATGTCGGTAAAAAGACGAGCCAAAGATATCCTACGAGAACTAGGAAGCAGATAGAGGAGATTAAGTAGAAAATGTTAATTTGGAATTTCTTCACTTTTGTTCACCAGCTTGCTAAACAAGAGGATATGAAAGTGGCGAGATTATTATTTTTTCTCATTTAATGCGCAAAAAAGGTACTTTGAAAATTTTAATAAAGAAAATCTGTAGTATCGAATCTGTTGGTGATGTGAGAATGAAGATTGGAATAATTTCAGATACTCATGATAGGTTACCTTTCATTGACAAAGCTATCGAAGAATTGAATAAAGAAAGAGTTGATTTGGTGCTTCATGCTGGTGACTACTGTGCCCCCTTCGCCGCCTTCAGATTTAAACCTTTAAAGGCCAAGATGATAGGAGTTTTCGGAAACAATGATGCTGAAAGAGAGCTATTGCGGAGAAACTTCAGCGAGATAGGCGTTGAGATACGAGGTAGATTCGCGGAGATAAAAGCCGACGATGTCAAGATTGCTCTTCTTCACGGAGATGAAGAGGAGCTCTTAAACTCCATTATAAATACTAAGTCCTACGATGTAGTGGTTTATGGACATACTCATCATCCTGAAGTAAAGAAAAAGAACGGAGTTCTAACGGTTAATCCGGGAGAGGTATGTGGCTATCTCACAGGAGAAGCAACTATAGGTATACTTGATACAAAAACTAAGGACGTGACGATAATCCAGATATAAGGGTTTCTTCAGCAGACTCACCTGCTAGGTTTTCCTTTTCGCCTTTTCGGCGATAAGATGTGCGTATCGAATGGGTTCTGGAATCCTATGTCTGGAGCATTCAAGCACTATCTTCACAGCTGTTTCAAGAGAGACTTTATGACCCACACTTACATATATGGGCTTGCTGTTCTTCCTCGTTAAAACAGCTGCGCCTATAATCTCTTCGCCATCAATTATAGGCTTCCACGAATCATTGATGCTCCTAACTTCCCCGCACAAAAGACCCTTAGCGACTCCTATCGTAGGCGTGTTTAAAACTAAACCAAAGTGGCAGGCGAGGCCGAAACGGCGAGGATGAGCTCGTCCATGCCCCTCAACCATAAAAACGTCTGGTTTTACCTTCAACATTCGTGCTACGGCTATCGCTGGAGGAAGTTCTCTTAAGAAGAGAAAGGTCGGAATGTACGGAATCGTCATATTTAGCGAATAAGTCTTTTCTTCAATTATTCTCATAGTCTTATATTCAAGCACGACGGCGGCTCCATATGCTCTGCCATCTGAGTATGCAATGTCTATCCCAGCAATATACTTAATCTCTCGCGGTAAAGAATCGTAGGTAATCACGGCTTTTGAGAGGTATCTCTGAATCTTCTCAGCTCGCTTGAGGATGAGGAGCATTCTAGAATCCAGAATCGGCTGTGCTAATATTTTCCATTCCATGGTTTACTCGCTTATCTCTGCACGTATGCCTAGGAAAACAGGGCCTGTTACCATTATTCTCTTTTTCTGGCTCGTTATGAATCTACGTGCCGTTCTGCTTAGCTCAAGGTTCACATCGCTTAATCTCTTAACCATCTTAATCCTAACATCGACTGCTTCAAGCCCCTTTCTTAAAGCTTCCTCTATTTTGGCGGCGGCATATGAAGCCACACCGTCTAAGTATTTAATGTCCGTGCAGAGTCCCTTTTCCCGCGTCTCCCTAACCAGCGGAGAATCATCCATGCCTTTGAGAGGTATTCCTAAAACGTTTCCATCATAGACAAATATGCGATTTTCAGCTGCGGCTCCTAAAAGAGAAGCTCCTTTTTCATCCTCGTAGATGTAAATCTTAACTCTCTTGCCAAGGATCTCCCCATCATATACGAGAAACTGGCACGGACCTACGGAGTTCTTATGTTTAAGGGCTTCACGGATTATCGCGTCTCGTATTCTCCCGCCCTCTTCGGTCACCGGTTCCTCCCTGAATCTAAGCGCCTCAGCGATCATTCGGTCAGTAAGAAATAGCTTCTTGTAGAATTGCGGATAGACGAGTCTTCGAACATCGCTTTCTCCATAAAGTACCATTGCCAACCTTTCCACTCCTAAGCCGACATTTAAAACCGGATACTCCAGCCCGTATCTTGCCAGAGATATGGGATTATAAATGCCATAATCAACTATCTCAACCCACTCTCCGGAGGAGGGATTATAAACAAAACCCTCATACTCCATCCCATAGGCGTAATACTTGGAGGTCACTTTTCTCTTAACGAATCGGAAGTTTCTAAGGCCCAGAGGCTCAAGTAAAGCTCTTGTTATCCTCTCTCCCTCCTCTACATTCAACTCATCATCCATCACAACGCAGCTGGCGGAGTGATGTACTTTGAGATGCGTAGGATCCTCTCTCTGTTCTCTCCGAAATCTCATGTCCACAGAAAAGAGCTTCAAAGGAAGATCCACCATGTGCTGGAGGGCTTGAAGCGTCAGAAACCAAGAGCTCGTCATGTGTGAACGTAAAGTTAGCTTTGAGGGCTTCGGTCTTAGGGATGAAAATTCAGGAAAAACCTGGGAGACAACGCGGATTGCAACATCATCGGAGATATCAAGTGCTTCAGCTATCTCTTCAATAAGATCATCAGATTCTATCTTCCCCTTCTTATAATCTCTAAATACTCCCTTTAAAGCGAGGATCTTAGAATCGGTCAGCTTCACCCCCAGCTTCTCAATCTCCTCACATTTAGCTTTGCTTAACCCGATATCTGGACGCGGCAGAGTCGCCAAGTAATAGCAACGATCAAGTATTATCGGCGCTTCCGGTCCATATTGACGATATATCTCATTCTCATCAACTATGACTGGATTAAAGACTTCATCGAACCCTAAACTGAGAAATCTGTTTCTGAGCTTCTGTATAAGCTCATAGATCGGATGGGGCTTTCCTTGTCTTTTCGAATGGAGAGCAAGTCTCTTTGAGGATCTTGATATAAGGCTTGAGCTCTCTTTCCATGTTTTCTCAAATCCTTCTTTCTCAACTTTTTTTAGAATCTCATGCGGATTCAGCGGACTCATCTTTTCTCCTCTCATCTAACGCCTTAATCAGATTCATGATTTGCCGTTCAAGCGAGCTTCTGCCAGACTCGATCATTATATCTGCTCTTGTAGCTTCAATTATTCTCCTGCCCGTATCGCATTTTCTTCTAAGGCTTGACACGAGAATCTGAATATCTTCTAGATTAATGATCTCTTCATATATCGTCTCCATTAATCTTAAGCATCTTTCAGCTTCACATCTCATATTCTTCCTTAATGATTCGAGAGCTCTCCTTCGTAGTTCTCCTATTACATCTGCGAGTCCGAGAACATAAGCATCCATGGGAACATTGAGTTCTTCAAGTTCCGGAAATCTTGAGTCTTTGATGAGGTTCAAGAGTATATTCGCCTCTGCATATTCTTGAAACGCCGAGTTCACTGGGCTCATATAAAAAAGGTCTGGATAATCCTTTGATGTCTCTTTGATTTTTTCTAGGGTTCTCTTAGCTTCTTCAAGTGTTTCTCTGGCTTTTTTAAGATTCTCTTTGTGAATTTGAAATACAGCCTGTTTAGAGAGTCTAGTAGCCTTACGTGCGGCTATTTGAATCTCTTGCTTAAATATATCTTTTCTGGCTAATTCTTTCCGTATTCTCTCCAGAGTATCTCTAAGCGACATAGCGTTCACGTTTAACATTGGCTGGAATTAATACCTCATCATATTATTTAAGAATCTTGATTTAGACCTGAATTTTAAAGGGATAAACTATAACTATTTAGCCATGACGAATAATAAGATCTGAAGAGAGGAGAAAGATTGGGCCCAAATGTTATGCTAAGCCGAAAGATTCCATGCGTGATGACAATCGCCGGCTCGGACAGTGGTGGAGGAGCCGGGATTCAAGCCGACCTTAAAACGTTTTCAGCCCTAGGCGTATTTGGAACATGCGTAATAACGGCTGTTACTGCCCAGAACACGAGAGGAGTGGAGAGTATCTTTCCCCTTCCTCCAAGCATGGTGAGGTCCCAGATCAAAGCCGTGGTGAAGGATATCCCAGTAAGAGTGGCGAAGACGGGCATGCTTTATTCGCGGGGAATCATGGAAGAGGTCGCCAAAGCTATAGACGAGTACAGAATCACGCTGGTTGCAGATCCTGTTATCAGAGCTGGCTCCGGTAGCCCCTTGATAATTGAAGAAGATAAGAGCGCCATAATCAAATTGATAGTGCCTCGATCTATGATCCTAACTCCAAACGTGTTCGAAGCTGAGTTGATAAGCGGCGTTAAAATAAGAAGCCTAGATGATATGAAGAATGCGGCGAAGAGAATCGTAAATCTCGGCGCTGAATCTGTTATAATAAAGGGCGGCCACATGAAAGAGAAGAATCTGGAAGTATGCGATCTCTTCTATCATGAGGGTTCCTTCAAGGTCTTTAAGAAGAAACGTTTTATGATAAATCCTCATGGAGGGGGATGCACATTCTCAGCCGCGATAGCATCGTTCCTCGCACGTGGAGAAAGCCTTGAAAGTGCTGTTGAAGAAGCTGAAAAGTTCATTGAGACTAGCTTCAGAGGGGCTCTAAAGGTTGGATCTGGAAGAACACCAGTAAATCCCATGACGTTCTTATACAATAAGGCAGGAATAGCTGAAGCTATGGAACAAGTAGATGAAGCGGCCAAGGTCATCGAGAGAAATTCGAGTATATCCCCGTTCTATGCCGAGGTCGGAATTCAAATAGCAATGGCTCCTCCATATCCTCGCGGACCCGAAGAGATAGTTGCTATTGATGGAAGAATAATCAAGACTCGTGATGGACTGAAGGCAGCGGGTCCTCCACGTCTCGGCGCTTCGAAACATATGGCATCCGTAATTTTGACGGCTATGAAGTATGATCCACGAGTTCGTGCAGCCATGAATCTGCATTACAGCCCCGTTCTCCTAAAGGCCTTTAAGAGAATAGGCTGCAAAGTTTCTGGATTCGATAGAAAGCTTGAACCAGCTGAGATAAAACGCGTTGAAGGCAAGTCTCTTCCTTGGGGGGTTGAGGAGGCCATTCATAAAATGCACGAAGAAGTTCCAGACGTAATATACGATGAGGGGGAAGTTGGAAAGGAGCCTATGATAAGAGTACTTGGCAGAAACGCATTAGAAGTTGTTGATAAAGTGCTCAGAGCCGTAGATGTTGCCCGAGAAATAGCGCATAGGATGAAACGAGGCGGAGATGCATAGGCAAAAAGGAGTTTTCATGTTCCTAATTAACATGTATTCAGAAAGCGGAGTTCTGAGATGGGAAGATTGCTGAAAATAAAATCTACGAAATCTCCATGATCTTTGAGGCTATTTCTTCACCTACCTCCTGTGTTGTCGAGTCTCCTCCAAGATCATATGTTCTAACCTTTCCTTCCCTCAAAACTTCGTTCACTGCTTGCTCAATGATTTCAGCGGCTTCTGTTTCTCCGAGATACTCCATCATCATCTTAGCGGCCAGTATAGTTGCTATGGGATTCACTCTGTTCTTGCCAGCATACTTCGGTGCGGAGCCGTGGACGGGCTCAAACATCGCATAATCGTCGCCTATATTCGCTCCGGCAGCTACTCCCAGACCGCCGACAATCTGAGCGGCTTCATCTGAGAGAATGTCCCCAAACATATTTGTGGTAACGATCACATCGAACTTTTCTGGTTCCTTAATCAGCCTCATGGCCATGGCGTCAACATGCACTTCATCCAGAGTAACTGATGGATAATCTTCTGCAATGCTGTAGACAGCGTCTCGGAAGATACCGTCGGTTACTCGTAGTATATTTCTCTTATGCACACAAGTTACATGGCGTTTTCTCTTCATAGCAAGCTCGAAAGCTAACCGTGCAACCTTCTCAGATGCATCTTGCGTTATAAGACGAATCGCTACGCCCTTTCCAGGCGACACTTCAAATTCCTCGCCAAAATATAATCCTTCCGTATTCTCCCTAACAATGATGAGGTCAATATTGGGTTTTAATGATGGAACGCCAGGCAAAGACTTGCACGGTCTAACATTCGCATATAAACCGAATTTCCTCCTTATAGTCACAGCGGCGCTTGGAGGAGCTCCGATTTCCTCCGGCGTCGTCATAGGCCCCTTTAGACACGCATTAGTCTCTTCAAGCATTCTAAGGGTCTTTTCTGGAACATTCGTTCCATATTTTTCGATGCAGTTGTACCCTGCTTCCCCAAATTTAAGCTCGAGTTTTAGGCTTCCTAATGCTTTCTGAACGGCGTCTAAAACTTTAACAGCTGCTTCTATGACCTCAGGTCCTATTCCATCCCCAGGTAACACAGCGATGCTGTAGCTTCTTGACAACTTGCTATCCCCCTCTTTGTGAATAGAAGAGGGAAGGATGCCAATTTATGTCTTTTCAGCATTCCTATACTTTTCGTTTCATCTCTAAATCAAGCATATAATTTATGATATCAACGCATGTTGCAGCTAAATACGGCTTCTTTCCTATAGACACTTTAGTTCCAAATCTCAAGGCGAATTCTTCATCCTTCCTCGGAAGACCTATCTGGTCGCCTAAAACAAATACGGGGTCTGCTCCAAAATCTATCTCCCTTATATCCCGCCCTTTCTCCTCCAGCACAAAGATATTTCTATTGCTAAATGAACGAAGTAATGCTTGAAAACTTTTCTTTTCCACGTAGATTCCAGGATGAGAACCTCCAGATAAAACCTTCCTTAGAATTGACTCCCACGTTCTTTCATCCGTTCTCACTCCTCGAAGTTCTCTTCCATCAATAATCAAGTGAAGCGGAGGCCTAGGCGGTCCTCCCAAGATAGCATGGAAAATCACGTCGCGGCGTATAGCTCCAGAGGTAAAAAACGCAAAGAGAATACACTGGTATACGACGTCCAGCCTACCAGCTTCCCTTAGGCTTCTGAAGAATCCATCAGTTCTTCCTCTTCTGGATAATAAAATAAACTCGATCATCCAGAATCACTAATGAGCGTTTGTTTCTTAAGGACACTACATGTTCTTATTTTTATCAGACCTGAATAAGCATTTTTCCTATAGAGAATATAATCCACCATTGTATTTTTAATAGGAAACCTTTATCACGATTGTCTCTGAGATATAATTGAAAAGTCTTTGTCGCTTCTTTGAATAAAGAAACCATCCGATGAGACAGTCTATGGGAAGCAGAAAAGCTTTACCAATACTTTCCACAGCTGCTTGCATCATGTTTATCTTTCCCCCATCCAGCCGCGTTACTTTCATCTTCATAACAATCTTTCCAACCGATTGACCGCATACACCCTCCGTGAATGTCCAGTAAAGGAAGTATACAATGTTGTCGAATCCAACGTCGATGAATGGAATTCCCCTCATAAAGATGAATGCTTTGCTGAGGTCTATGAATTTGAACCACACAAATCCTAACCAAAGGAAATAACACTTAAACAATGCGAGAAGAGCACCAACAGCTATCATGTCGATCATCCATGCTACAAATCTTTCACCCCAACCTGCAGTCTCAAGTCTACTTCTCCAATAAGCTCTAACTGGTGCACCGCAATTCGGACAGAAAACAGCATCCTCTGGGATCTTTGCTCCGCATTTTTCACAGTAAGGCATATTTTTCTCTCTCGAAATCGTTATTTGCATCTCTTACATTAAAAGCATTAAATAAATATATTCCTCGGTGGCGTCTTAATAGTAGTTTTCAATAAGTGGGGAATAGTGTTGGATCTAGAGGAACGTCTGGAACTGGTTTCAAGAAATACTGAGGAAATCGTAACCTACGAGGAGATGCGGATTCTCTTAGAAACAAATAGTAGACCTAAGGCTTATTGGGGATTTGAATGTTCAGGACTCATGCATGTGGGAATAGGATTGATTCCAGGGGCAAAAATCAAAGATATGATTGAAGCCGGCTTTGACTTCACAATTTTCCTTGCTGATTGGCATAGCTGGATAAACAATAAGCTCGGCGGAGTTATGGATAATATACGTGCCTGCGGAGAATATTTCAAGCATTGCTTTGA